>JAFVBH010000052.1 GCA_017480115.1 Clostridia bacterium | reverse complement strand
TCTTAATTCTTCCACAGTTTTATGCTCCCATGACATCTTTTTCACCTCAGTGTTTTGATGCCTTTATTTTATCATAAACTGTTTACTATGTCTTTGCACACCTGTTTACTATGTTACTACACTATACACATCGGCCGTCCGTTTGGCTTATGTGGATTCCCGAAAAAAACCTTGCGGCATAGCCGCTTTGGTCGGAACTAAAAATATGCCACCGACATATTTTCTTAACGCTCCGATCAGAATTATTTTTTGTGAAAATTTGTATTGACAACATAATTCCTTCATGCTATAATGCACCTTACTTGCAAGTAAAAAATGAAAACGGAGGTGGAATAATTATGACGATCCTGGCTTACGATGCCAAGGCAGTACAGACTGCGTATGCATTTTATGAGCGATCCGAAACCATGTATAAAGATTATTCTGCCGATAGGGAAAAAGAGGTTCCTCTGTCTTGATTTTACGGCGGCATCGTGTCTCTGCCGCATAAAAATCGAAGTACTTCAGCGTCGGCGTGTGCCGGCGCTTTTTATTTTCCTTTTTCAGTGGAAGATTGATTAAGAAGAGGTGAAATCATTGAGATTTATCAAACTGCACGAGGACGTAAAAGTCCCCGTGGTGAAGAACGTCGTCTATGCCGCAAAGCTGATCTGGAAGGCGGATAAGTGGCTGCCCCTCGGGTATGTGATCGCGCTGGCGTCGGAAAAATTTTTCTCTTTATTTATCCAAAACATTTTATTTTTGAAAACGCTGCTGACGGTCATTGATTCCAACGGGGATTTCCATGCCTATGCGCGGTATCTGTTTTTGTTTCTCGTCGTCTCGGTGGCGCTGAAGGCGCTGAAATGGTACGGCTATTATCTCAGCCATGACGCGACAAAAAAGGTGTTGCAGCGGCTTAATAATCAGCTGTTTGAAAAGGCGTACACATTGGATATCGGCTGTTATGAAGACCCGAAATTTTATGACAACTACCAGCGGGCGACAACGGTGCTGAGCGACGGGTATTTCGATGTGCTTTGTTATGATCTTGCCACCATTGCAGGGGATATTCTTGCCTTTGTCGCGGTAATTGTCACCGTGGCGTCCATTGCCCCCATGTATCTGCTGTTTCTGCTCCCTGTCCTCGCGGTGTTTGCTGTGGAGACGCTGAAAAGCCGCAAGGTCTACAAGCGGGATCTGGAAATGACAACGAATAACCGTATCAAGGCATATGTCAAACGCACAATGTTCCTGCGGGATTATTCCAAGGACATGCGAACGTCCAATATCTTTCTTGTTCTTCTGCATCGCTTTGATGCGGCGATCAAGGCGAATATCAAAATTTTAAAGGAATACGGCGTTTCCCTGTTTCTGTACAGTATGCTCAGCGCCATGTGCAGCGAGTTCTTGCCCGTTGTGGGGACGTATGCCTTTGCCGGATACCAGTTTATCCACACCCGAACAATGACGATTTCCGGCTTTTCGGTGGTGTTGTCTGCCATTAACTCCGTCCGTGAGGCGACATGGGACATTGCCGAGTGCTTCGATGAGCTGTCACAGATGGCGCTGTTTTTTAACAATTTGCGGGATTTCTTCGATTATGAGCCGCAAATTCGGGACGGCGGCAAAGAAGCGGGCAGTTTCGAGACGATTACGTTTAAAAATGTGACGTTCCGTTATCCGGGCGCGGATAAAAATTCGCTGGAAAACGTCTCGTTTACTTTGCGCAAAGGCGAGACGCTTGCCATCGTCGGCATTAACGGGGCGGGGAAGTCTACCCTTGTGAAGCTGCTGATGCGTTTTTATGACGCGACGGCGGGCGAAATTCTATACAACGGCGTCAATGTCAAGGCGTATAACTTGGAGTCCCTGCGCGGCGTGTTCGCGGCGGTGTTTCAGGACTATAAAAACTTTGCAATCTCCGTGAATGAGAACGTCATGTGCAGGGAATGTTCCGCGGAGGATAAGCGCACCGCCGAGACGGCCATGCGTCAGAGCGGCGCGTGGGAAAAGATATCTGCATTTCCCAAAAAGGGCGATACCGTGCTGACGCGGGAATTTGAGGAGGACGGCGCGGGATTGTCCGGTGGTGAAAATCAGAAAGTTTCCACCGCGCGGCTTTTTGCCCGTGATTTTGAAATCGCCGTACTGGACGAACCCTCCTCGGCGCTGGATCCGGTGGCTGAGTACAAAATGTATGAAAATCTGGTGCGCGCTACGCGGCAAAAGACCGTTGTATTTATTTCCCACCGATTGTCCAGCGCGGTGCTGTCTGACCGGATTCTCGTCCTCAGCGGCGGCAGGATCGTCGAAGAGGGCAGCCATGCTGCGCTGATGGCGCGTAACGGAGATTATGCCGCCATGTTCCGTAAGCAGGCGGCTGCCTATGACGGAAAGGCGGGTGATATAGATGCGTAAAAAAGCAAAACGCACTTCCATGATCAGCAATATCCTGTATTTTGTCCGGCTGATGTGCTCGATTTCTCCTGTGTTTGTGATCACGCAGCTGCTTTGGGGCGTTGTGATGAATTTACCGTCCCGCTTGATCAGTGTGCTTGGCGTAAAATGTATGATCGACATTGTAGTCAGCGGTGAGGAGCTGTATCGGTTGTATTACGCCGTGGGGGTGATCGCGCTGGTGCTGATCCTGCAGCATGTGCTGTCCTACACCTACCGGGAGTTTTATTGGAATATTGCCAAGGAAAAGCTGTATCAGGGGCTGAACCAAAAGCTGTACGCAAAAGCAAAATCGCTCGATCTTGAAAAATACGACGATCCCGAATTTTATAATAATTTTATCCTTACCATCGAGACCTCGACGGATAATATTCAGAATCTTTTGGGGCTGGTTACTCATTATTTCGGCAGTTTGGTGTCCTTTGTTGCGATCTCCTCGATCCTGCTCGCCATCGATCCGATCTGTCTGACGATTATTCTCGTTGTTGTCGGCGTGTTTCTTCCGCTGAGCCGCAAGGTCGGCGATCTGCAAATGGGAAGACGGCGGGATAATACCAGGTTTCACCGCCGATCCGACTACTTTCAGCGTATTTTTTTTTTGCAGGATTATACAAAAGAGGTGCGCATGCACGGCATCAAACCGCTGCTGATCGACCGCTATAACGACGCCGCAGACGATGTTGTGAAAAACCAGAGCAAATATTGGAAGAAAATCTCGTTTTTTTATGCCTTACAGGAAAGCGGTGTGCAGGTGTTGGGCTTTATGTTTGTACTGCCGCTGTACCTTGGGTATTGCGTATTGGTTAAGCAGAGCCTGTCCGCTGGGGATTTCGTCGCCACGTTTAACGGCGCGTGCCAGATCGCCATGTCGGTAAATTTCCTGACGGTATGGGCGTTGGCGCAGTTCTCTGAGCGGGGGAAAATGATCGAGAAGTATCGGGAATTTCTTGCCGGGGATTGCAAAATCAACGACGGCGCATCGGTGGCGCAGGCAGCGGCACCGCAGACGCTGGAGATTAAAAATTTGTCTTTTACCTATTCGGGAAAAGAGGAACCGACGCTGAAAAATATCAACCTGACGATTCAACCCTATGAAAAAATAGCCCTTGTCGGTTATAACGGGGCAGGGAAGACCACGTTGACGAATCTGTTGCTGCGGCTGTATGATCCTACCGAGGGTGAAATTCTGATCGGTGGGCAGAATATTAAAGATGTGACCGTAGAGTCTCATAAAAACCGATTTGCCGCTGTCTTTCAGGATTTTCAGACCTATGCCTGTACCATCGGTGAAAATGTGGCGCTTGATGTGTCTGTGGACAGCGCGCGTGTCTCACAGGCGCTGCGTCACAGCGGATTCTCCAAGGATTTGAAGCAGGGCGCGAATACGGAACTGCTGCGGGAATTTGATGATAACGGCGTGATGCTGTCCGGTGGTGAGAGCCAGAAAATGGCGGTGGCACGGGCTTTTTATAAGGACTGCCCCTTTGCCATTCTGGACGAACCGTCCGCGAATCTGGATCCTATTGCCGAATATGAGCTGAATCAGGCGATGCTGGAAGCCGCCGTCCATAAGACCGTGATCTTTATTTCCCACAGACTGTCCACCACCGTGGGGGCGGATCGTATTTACGTCATGGAAAACGGCGAAATTATTGAAAGCGGCTCTCATCAGGAGTTGATGGCGAAAAACGGCGCATATGCCTATATGTTCAAGCTGCAGGCGGAAAAATACAGGCAGAAGCAGCCGTCGCAGGATGTATAAAAATATTAAAAAATACTTGACTTTAGGTCCTTGCTTGTGTATAATACATAGGTAGCCAACAAGCAAGGACCATTAGCTCAGTTGGTTAGAGCAACCGGCTCATAACCGGTGGGTCCGGGGTTCGAGTCCCTGATGGTCCACCATTTTTAATACTATAGGGGTATAGCTCAGTTGGTAGAGCAGCGGTCTCCAAAACCGCGTGCCGAGGGTTCAAGTCCTTCTGCCCCTGCCAAATCTGAAAAGCCTTGATGCATCTGCGATTCAAGGCTTTTCCTTTTGCCTAAAATTTGCGGTAATTTTCTTGTAAAAATATGATTTTGATGCTCTAATAAAGCAGCAAAATCGTATCTATTCCGGAACATTTTCAACCGTTCCGTTTGCTACATCATCAAAATAGCATCAAAAATCGGGCAGAGTTTTTGTTCCTCTGCTCGTATTTTTTACAGTTCAAAATCATTCGTTATGCCGTTTAGCCGAGTTGTATCTTTTTTGACATAGTACATCTCGGTAATCTGCGAAGTGCTGTGACCAAGTAGATCGGCGACCTGTCTCGGCGTCAAAGATTTGATCGTTCCGTCCGGCTGTTTTATTCCGTTTACAAGATTTGTGGCGAAGGTATGCCTTAACGAGTGCAATCCTTTGCGTTCGATACCGGCTGCTTTCAGTATTCTGTAATACCGTTTGCGGAAGTTTACAGGTCGGGTGTACTCACCGTTCTTGTCTGCCACAAGGGGTGAGTTTTCGCTGAAGTAACTTTCTTTGCGTAAATCCTCGATCATGTCGATGGCAGTCTGATTCAGCGGGACATCGCGCTTGCTGGATGAGCTTTTCAATTTGCCGACTTTAACTTCTCTGCCGGATTCCGCATCCATGCCGTTGCGTTTGGATATCTCTTTTATGTTGCATACATAGTTCTTGCGATTGCATATAACAAAAAGAGTTTAGCACGAAAAGAAAAAAAATACAACAGTTTTTAAGCGAAAAGTATGACGAATTTGGAATTATTTTTAAATTGCAAATGTCAAAAACGCCCTTTCAACAGAAAAATTTGAAAAGGTTTATTTCTGCATATCCATATTGTGTTTTATAACGGGGAAAACTTAGCTTACTAAGGATTCGCCCGTTTTCTTTTACAACATAACAAGAATTATGTTATGAGACGGAGGTTGATTTACCGCCTAACGAGAAAATGAATTTATACCGGCATAGACAAGACGGCACAAATTTATAGGAAATTCAAACCGATCCGCATTTTTAAAAGAGGTGATCAACCATCTGAAATTAAAGACGTTTTTTCGATTATATTTTAAAAGTTTTCAGTATTAATGCATTCGCATTTCCGTTCAGCAACTAAATTTGACCGTTCGTCCCTATAATAAAAAAATATTGCTTTAATTAGCAATAATATGGTTTAATAAATAAAAAAAAGGAGCGAGTTTTGTGAAAAAAGAAAACAAAGTCGTTGCGTTGTTATTAGTGTTTTTGATGTTAATTCAAGTCTTGCCTTTTTCCTCGTTCGGCGCAAGTATCGTGTCAAGCGGAACCTGCGGCGAGAATCTGACATGGACGCTGGACAGTGATGGAACGTTAACGATCACTGGTAACGGCACCATGAATGATTATGAATGGTATAGCATACCATGGGACTTCACAAAGGTAAAGAACGCCGTAATTGAGTACGGTGTTACTAATATCAGCAATATATTCGATGAGTCGTCAAGACATGACGAATATGAAGGTCAATTGCAAAGTGTTTCAATTCCGAGCAGCGTAACCGCAATTGCTGAATCGGCATTTCATAGTTGTATTTATTTAAAGGAACTTGCAATCCCGGACAGCGTTACTGAAATTGGGGCGGCTGCGTTCTTTGGTTGCACAGCTTTGGAGAAGATTTCTCTTCCTGCCGGACTTACCGTGATCAATGACAGATTATTTTGCGACTGTAATAAGTTGGCGGAGATTGAAATCCCGAGTAGCGTTACATCAATCGGTGAATTCGCGTTCAGCGATTGCTCAACACTGACATCAATCAGCATTCCGGACAGTGTTGTAAAAATCGGAACATATGCGTTTAATAGCTGTTCTTCTTTGACGACTATAGAACTTCCGAAAAATATAGAACGTATTGGTTATGCATGGTTCGGTGGTTGCAATAGCTTAACTGAATTTACAATTCCAAACAGTGTTACAACGATAGAACCTCGCGCATTTTGGATGTGTGATAACCTTTCAAACGTTGTCATATCGGAAAATGTTACTGATATCGGCTATAGTGCATTTTCTGATTGTCCCTCTCTAACAAAAATTGTCATTCCGGAAAATGTCACAGCTCTCGGTTATGACGCATTTTCAAATTGCCCTTTGCTTGCGGAAATCGTGATTCCGAAAAGCATTTCGATAATTGATTACAATACCTTTGATGGTTGCAACAGCTTAACGGATGTTTATTATACCGGCTCAGAATATGAATGGAATAATATTACCATTCAGAGTGGAAACGATGTGCTGGGTTCCGCGAGCATTCATTTCAATTATACAGGGGAACAGTCTTATTCCGGCACTTACAACGGCGCGGAATGGACGCTTGAAAACGGTGTGCTGACCGTAACCACAGACAAAGGATTATTCTTTGATAATGAAGGACCATGGTTTAAATACGCAGATATAATAAACGAGATCATTCTGAACGGCGATAAGATATGCGTCATTGATTGGTGCATTTGTGAATATCCTGCGCTGCAGGAAATCCGCGTCAGCGAAAATTCCGAGTATCATTCTACGGTGGACGGCGTTTTATTCAATAAAGAAATGACAAGCCTCCTCGCATATCCCGCGGGGAAGACAGCAACGATTTATACCGTGCCTGATGGAATTGAGACGATCGGTTTCAGAGCGTTTAAGAACGCGGAAACGCTGACCGAAATAATTCTGCCTGCGGGGATTACCGAAATCGGTCATTTCGCTTTTGACAATACCGGTTACTCCAATGATTGGAGCAATTGGGTGAATGATTATTCTGAAGAAGGAAACGGCGGTCTGCTGTATATCGATGAGTATCTTGTAGGGTATTTGCCTATTTGGGGCGATAACGAAATGGGTGAATATCTGGTAAATCCCATTGTCAATGTGCGTCCCGGAACGGTTCTTATGACAGGCGTTTATACCGATGTTGAAGAAATTATCCTGCCGGCGTCTGTTCAATATCTTGACAGTTATTCACTCCAGTGCTTTGGTCTGAAAAGGTTCACTGTGGATGCAGACAATCCTCAGTACACCGTCAAAGACGGCGTGCTGTTCAATAAAAATATGACAACGCTGATCGCTTACCCCGCTGCTAAAAGCGGCGCAGAATATGAAATTCCGGCTACGGTATCGGGCATTGTCTACGACGCTTTCAACGGCGTCTATAACTGGAACAAAGAATTGACAGATATTTATTTTCATGGCACAGAAGAACAGTGGAACGAGAACGAGGTAGATCTTCCCGATCGGATTACCGTACACTATTTATCATCTCCCTCTGTAAACAGCTATGATCTGGACGGCGACGGTGTTCTGACAGAGGATGACGCAGTGGAGATGTTGGGCAGAATCGTTTACGGCGCAAACGTTTGGGAAGAAGATTTCCTTAATATTGCGGATCGCAATCAAGACGGAAGAATCAGCAGCTTTGACGCACGGGATCTGTTGCGGGAGATTCGTAAGATCAACGACAGCGATCCTGACGCGACTCAGACCTCAACCCCCCGGCTTTCTCTGTCGACGCAAACAAACGCTGACGGCACAGTCACAATTACCGCTTCGCTTTCAGGCGCGAGGGGGCTGAAATCCGGCATATTCAGTTTAATTGATAAAACAGGAATTTTGGAGTATAAAGATTATTTAAATGAGGACTACCCGGAAAAAATGAAATTCTGTGTGACCTCGGAATATGACACCGAGACGCAGTTATCCATCAGGAATGATATTGGCGTCATGTTCGACACATATTGCAATGTTGACTCGTTGCCTTTAGGAACCTTTACGTTTAAGCCAAACAAAAGCGGCGCTGCATCTGTTTTGCTCAGCGTCAGAGACGGCGATATTTACGGCATTAATGCACCCATGGCTGTGACAGTGCAGTTTGACGTCTCTGTTACGACTGACCAAACAACGGAGCCCATTACGACAACGGAACCGGAAACCACCGCTCCGGTTACAACAACGGAGCCGGGAATTACCGAATCCGTGACCACGACAGAACCGGAAACAACAGAGCCTCCCGCAACGACGGAACCTGTTGCCGTTTCCGAGCCGGAGACAACGACGCCGGGCGGCAGTGACAGTCAAACGCAGCAGCGTTGCAAATACTGCGGCAAAGTTCATAACGGAGTCTTCGGTAAGATTGTGCAATTCTTTCACAATATTCTCTATTTCTTCAAAAACATTTTCGGTAAAAAGTAAGAGGTAACTTTTATGCAAAGAACAGCAAACAAACTGTTGGCATGACTGCTTTGCCTTGTCATGATGCTCGGAGTTTTTCCGATCAGTGAGATTGCCGGTCTGGATTTCAGGGTGAAAGCCGAGGCTGCCGGCGTCAGCGGATATTCCGCAGACGCGCGGTTTATCCTTCGTGTTGCCGCCAAACTGGAAAAAATCACGCCGGAACTGCTCGCCAAAATCGCCGGATAAGCGTATGAGTGAACTTTAGAAATGAATTTTGGAGGAATATAAATGGCACAAAAGAAAAACAAATTTGCAGCGTTCGTCCTGACAGTGTCGATTTTGCTTGCGTCACTGCTTGTCGCACTGTCGGCTTCCGCCGGAAATGACAGTGCGCAGCTTCCCGCAGAACCGACCACCGCTCTTGCAGAGGAAACGACCGCCTCGCCTGATATTTGTTCTTACGGTCGCTGTGGCGATGATCTTTCATGGACATTGGACGCCGCAGGCACGTTGACAATCACCGGTTCAGGAGACATGTATGATTTCTTTGGCGAAGACGGTCGGGATGCTCCGCCCCCGTGGTTTGGCGCTGCAATTGCATATGGTGTGCCGTATAATGAATCAGTCAAGACGGTTCTTATCGCAAACGGAGTAACGAGTATCGGCGATTATGCGTTCCAGGCTTGCTTGAATCTGCAATCAGTAACCATTCCCAATACAGTGACAAAGATCGGCGCAGCGGCGTTTTGCTATTGCGACGCCTTAACGTCCGTGAGAATTCCTGCAAGTGTTGCGGATATCGGAGCGTTCACGTTTATTTGCAATGATCTTGCCGATATACAGGTGGATTCCGGAAATGAAAATTATCGTTCTGTAGACGGCGTACTATATACAAAGGATATGGAAACATTGATCTGCTATCCTCTGCAAAAAACGGATACGACGTACATTGTTCCTGCCGGCGTCAAAACTATTGCAGAAGGCGCTTTCTTCGATCAAAAAACATCGATCCTTTTGCAATCGTCCGGTGATGAAGATGATTCGGCGCTTGAAGCAGAGGTTTACGGGAAGGGAAATCTTGAAACATTGTATTTGCCTGCTTCACTTAGCTCCATCCGTGATATGGCATTTTTGGGCAGGGAAGCGCTGAAAACAATCAACTTTGCGGGATCAGAGGCGCAATGGAATGCGATTGCGCTTGGCGGACAGGTATTTGATGTGATGGATCTGGATAACCTTGTTATCAATTTTAACGTGGATTACAACACAGTGCTTCCCACAGAACCGACGACCCATCCGGCAGAGCCGACCACCGTTTCATCAGAGCCGACCGAGTCCGGCGAAACAACAGAGCCTGACGAGACGACCGCGGTTTCCGTGGTTGAAACAACCGCTCCCGTCTATCCGACGACTACGGAGTCGGAAACGTCGAGTGAGGACAGCAGTAATGCCTGCAAGTACTGCGGCAAAACGCACAACGGCTTTTTCGGCAAAATCGTACAGTTTTTCCATAATATCTTTTATTTTCTTAAAAATCTGTTTAAGTAAGAATGGTATATAAAACTGTTCAGGAGGTCAATGAATGAAAAAAACGGTAAAAAGACTGATATCATGGCTGCTTTGCGCAGTCATGATATTTGGGATTCTTCCGGTGAGCGAGATTGCCGGATGGGATCTCGGCCTTACCGCACGGGCAGCCGGCGTCAGCGGATATTCTGCAGCGGCCGCCGCGCAGTGGGCAAAGGATCACTGGAACGATTATGATTCCGTTATCCTCGGTACCGGCTATTGGTATGACGGTGGCGACTGTGCCAATTTTGTTTCCCAGAGTCTCTATATGGGCGGAATGGATATGGATTCCTATTGGAATACAAATGGATATCTTGCGCATTGGGGAACCTATTACGGCAGTGACTACGCAGGCGCGTTCGTGCGTTGTCAGCAGTTGTATAATTATCTTGTTTACAAGGGTGCACAGGTGATTCAAAATCCGTCTGCGTCGCAGGTCAGCGTCGGCGATGTGCTGCTTTATTCTGCAAGCGGCGCTTCAAGAATGACCCATTCTGCGATCGTGATCGACATCGTCAATGGTACGCCAATTGTTGCGGCGCACTCTGTAAACGGCATTCGATATACGTCATATGACGGTAGAGATTGGCATCTCGGATTTGAAGCAAACAGAACCTACCTGATGAAGCTCTACGGTGATATCTGTGTCAATCAAAAATCAAGAAGCTTTGATGTGTATACCGCGTCAGGCGGCGATTTGAAGTTGTATAACGCCGCGTCTGCAGCTTCCGGTTATTCCCGCACCTTCCAGCGTGGAGAATATGCGCATATTTACGCAACAACCAACGCCAACGGCTATAAATGGGGCTATACTTTCCGTTACGGCGCATGGGGTTGGGTGAAGCTTTCAAGCTTCAGTTACCAAAGACATATCGATGCCGTTCGGGTTTCCCATGATTTTGGCGGCTGGTATACTGTAACGGTTGCAAACTGCCAGCGCGACGGCCTGGAACGTCATACCTGTAAGCGCTGCGGATATTCCGAGGATCGTTCCACAAAGGGCGGTCACGTAACAGATCCGTCCGCGACCTGTCTGACTCCAGGTATTTGCAAGATCTGCGGCGCACAAACACAGAACCCGATTGGGCATCAGTGGGATAATGGTACGGTCACAACTGCGCCCACTTGTGTGGAAAAGGGGATTCGCACATATACCTGTAAACAGGATGCATCGCACACATATACGGAGATAATACCTGCATTGGGACATGACTATGTTGCGACACCAACCGCGCCGACTTGTGTACAGGACGGTATTTCCACAATGGTCTGCTCGCGTTGCGGTGATACCTACGTAATTTACACAGATGAAAATAACACGTGGTCGGCGTGGACTGAAACATCTCCTGCAGAAGTCGGCATAACCGATGACTTTAAGGTTATGTCAAAGACTCAGTACCGCTACAGAACAAAATCCACAACCACAAGTTATGAAACAAGTCTTAACGGGTGGACGCAGAACGGTGGATCTTGGGTGCAATCCGGAAACGGTTCCAAAGAATATGCGCCGGGAAAAACAACTGCGCTGATTAACAACGGATTGTTCGCATGGATTGATACATCTGCGTATTCTTCTTATGAAAATGCAACGAATAAACGTACTGTAAACAATAATTTCAGTTATTATGTTTATTACCATTGGTGCAGGGGAACCTATTCTGCCGGACCGATCAACAGAGCCATTTCAACAGTAGAGGGTCCCAACTCCGAATTTAACGCGTTTCATTGGTTTTCCAGCAATACAAATATTGATTTTAACAGCAGCGCCAATTGTTATCAGTTTGCAAATGCCGATGCATGTAAAGACACGTATTGGTATCATAGATTTGAGGTGTACTCAAGCAGCTATGTGGATTACAGAATGCTTTTTAACTACTATAAGTGGAGCGATTGGTCTGCATGGCAGGATGCATCTGTGACTGCAACATCAGATAAACAAGTGCAAACGCGTACCGTATACAGTTACGATCTTGCCGCGTTAGGACATGACTTTTCTGTTGCCGGCGAAAAAAAGTTTGTCGCAGAGCCGAAGCTGCTTTCTGACGCAGAACTTTATGACGATTGCTACACAGAGGGAACCGTGTGCTCCCGTTGCGGCGCAGCGTCCCCGAACAATGTGGTTGCGGCGCACGATATACCCGATTTCAATTTTGAACAGGAGCAGTATACGCTTATCACGGACGAAGCTGATCCTGTACAGGTTTGGCGCGCGTATTGCCGAAACGGCTGTGGCTGTTACTATGATGTCAGCATTAACACATGTGAATGGTCAGAAGAAGTAATTGCTCCGACATGTGCGGAGGATGGATATGTACTTCATACTTGCGCCGTGCATGGTGAGACATTTAAAACCGATACTGTTCCCTCGCTTGGACACGATATGAGCGGGGAGTGGATTATTACAAAAACACCCACCTGCACACAGCCGGGTGAGATGAAAGCCAAATGTGCCCGTTACGATGTGTGCGGTCATGCAGAGGAAAAGGAGATCCCTGCGCTCGGTCACAGCATGACGGCATTTGAGGCGACTGAGCCTACATGTACTGAGGACGGCAATAGCGCATACTTCTTCTGCGTTAATTGTGAAACATATTTTGCCGATGAAAACGGCGAGCAGAAAATTAAGAAGGATTCCTGGATTTTACCCGCGCTCGGACATAATGACGGCGAATGGAGAGTGATTGAGGAAGCGGGTTGCGGCAAAGCCGGTTATGAAGGGCGCTATTGCACGAGAGTCAACGACGGCGAGCTCTGCGGATGTCTGCTGGAACAGCGTGAAATACCGCCGATTGAGCCGGATTATTACGTTTCCTACGTATTCAATGCCGTGCAGAACGAAGACGGGGAATGGTGCGCCGTCCGCTGCGACGAACTGGCCTACCTTGTTTATACCTGCCGTATCTGCGGCGACACATATACGGTTTATCTTGATCCGGCGGAGCATAAGCCGAGCGGTTGGATTGCCGATGAGGAAGCGTACTGCGTGCATGCAGGGCATAAGCATGTTGAATGTACCGTGTGCGGATTGATTCTTGATGAGGCGGTCATAGACGCGCCGAGAAACGGGCATGACTATCAAATTGTTGAAACCGTGATATCCGAATGCGCGGCGGGAACAAATTTAAATCACTATGTCTGCTTGATTTGCGGCGAAACGGAATGCGACGCATGTTCCTTGTCTGAATCTCCGCATCACTACTGGGATGGTGATCCGGCAGTGCATGATATGGATATTTTCATCTCTGCGGCGACTTGCACGGAACCCGGTTTTGTGCGGCATGAATGCAAAAACTGCGATTATAGTTATGTGGAAATTGTCGAAGCGCTTGGGCATGATTGGGCGCTGGCTTCACATATTGACGCAACCTGCATGGAACCCGGCTATGATTTATACCGTTGCCGGCGTGATGGCTGTGACGCGGAAGATAAACGTATAATCGGCGAAAGTCTCGGTCACGACTGGGGCGCGTGGACGGATAACGGCGACGGCAATCATATCCGCGTCTGCAAACGCGACGAGAGCCACACCGAGACTGTTGCGCATGTTTGGGACAACGGCGTTGTTACGAAAGTCGCCACCTGCAAGGAGCAGGGCAGCAAGCTCTACACCTGCACCGTCTGCGGGGCAGCCAAGACCGAAGCAATCGCCATTGATCCCGAAAACCATGCTGATTACGGTACGCATATCGAGAACGACAAGGACGCTACCTGTCTTAAAAAGGGCTACACCGGTGATACCGTTTGTAACGGTTGCGGTGAAGTTCTCATGTCCGGCGAGGACATCCCCGCACACGGTCATGACTATCACAAGATCGGCGCAAAGAGCGTCTCTCCCGATTACGGCGTTGACGGATATGATTACTATGAGTGTTCCTACGATGTCGAGCATAACTACAAGGTGATAATTCCCGCGCTTGTGAAAGCGACCTATACGGTAACCTTTGTGGCCGACGGCGAGACTGTCGCTGTTGTCACGTATACGCAGGGAGATAAGTTCGTGGAAGAGCCGACCGCGCCCGAAAAGGACAACTACACCGTTGAGTGGGAGGACTACACGCTGAACGACAGCAATATCATCGTAAACGCGGTCTACACGCCCATTGATCCGAACAATGTCTCCGAAATCGAGACCGAAAAGAAGATCGAAAAGTTTGAGAACGGCGTCGCGACAATCACGCTTTCCGCAAGCGCCGCGTCCAGACTGGTGAAATTTGAGTCCTCTTCCACAAAGCCGGTGGATGTGATCCTGGTGCTTGACCTTTCCGGCTCCATGGCGGAAACGCTCGGCGATTCCGACGAAACAAAGCTGCAGGCGCTCAAGGACTGCACAAACAGTTTCCTGACCGCGCTGAACGATAACGCCGTGGCGACCGGCGCAGACCATCAGGTCGCACTGGTGGGCTTTGCCAGCGGACAAAAGGTCAGCGGATATACAATGACGGCGTATCAGAATACCGGTCTGATTGTAACACAGAACAGCGGCTTCGTCAGCTATACCAACGCCGGCAGCTATTACGGCAGTGCGCTGATGCCGACCGGCGATATTCTGGGCGTAAACGCAAAACTGACGGACGCGATCAACGGACTGACCGCGGGCGGTTCCACCAATACGCAGCTCGGCCTGAAAATGGCACAGAACATCCTGGCGCAAAACGGCGGAGACGGCAGAGAAAAAATCGTCATTCTGATCACGGACGGCAATCCCACCTCGGCAAGCTCCCACAGAGATGAGATTCAAGCGGTCGCGCCCCTTGCTGTGACATATGCGAATGAGATCAAAGATCTCGGCGTCAAGCTCTATACAGTGGGCGTAGACGCCGCCGCGGACGCTTTTGCAGCCTTTGACAGCACGGTTGACGGCATTGCCGGCACCGGCAAATATGACAGGATCAACAACAAAAACAAGGAAGTCGTTACCTTCGATTTTAACCGCTTCCTGAACATCGTCTCTTCGAATTATTCCGACGCAGCGGCGATGAATAACTACGGCGAGAGAGTCAACGACGGTTACTATATGTCTGTGACCGATACCGGAAACTTGAACGAAATCTTCTCAAAGATCCTCGTTTCCTCGGTATATGAAAAGCTGAGTTTTTACCGCTGCACCATCGTGGATACGCTTGGTAAGGATTTTGTTCTGACGCTGGAGCAGGAGTATGCGCTCAGAGATCGGCTGGCTGCGGATTACAATATTCCCGACAGCAATATCTCCGTTATTCGCAACGACGACGGCACGACCACGCTGCGGATAGAGGGCGTCCCGTCAGTAAAGACTGTAGTCGACGGCAAAACCGTCTACCGCGCGAGCGTGAGCTTCGATGCTTCGCTTGCGGCGTATCAATCCGGCAGCTATGAGACCAATACGGCAAACGCATATGTCGAACTGAACGAGGAACGGGTCGCCTCCTTTGCCGTGCCGAGAAGTCTGACAGTTGAAACGAACAGAAATATCGTTGTGTTCAAGCTCAATGGCGAGGTGTACAGAATCGAGGAGGGCAGTCTCGGCGACGAGATCGCCGCGCCCGCGACAGACCTCGCAAGCTGGGTGATTGCGGACGGCACGGTCATTACCGGCAACTATGCGGAATTCGAGATGACCGAGATCAATACGAATTCTTACACGGTTACATGGGATATCGACGGCGAAAAAACGGTCGAAACCTATGCGTTCGGCGAGAAGATTCGCATCCCCGCCGTGGCAGATCAGGACGGTTTGGAATTCGCCGGATTCTCTCCCGCGGTCCCACATATCATGCCCGCGCGGAATATGACCTTCACGGCTGTTTATGCGCCGAAGCATGTGCATTCCTTTAAGCAGACGGCAATCAAGGGTACCTGTACGGAAGGATTGATCATCGTAAGCGCCTGTGCCTGTGGCGAAACACAGGAGAAACAGGTCGCAGTCCGGGAACATCAGTTCAGCGCAATTGTCGGGGAATCCGTGGGAAACGCCCTGACCGATACGCTTGTTTGCAGTATTTGCCACGCGACAGAACAGCATACTCTGACGTTCCAAACAGCCACTACAAGCAGAGGCAAAACGACGGTACTCGATCTTTCTCTGAAAAAGGACGGCACACTGATCCAGCCCGCAGCGGGGAGTACGGTAAAAATTATGATTCCGTGGACGAATCAGGGCAACACCGCCGCAAGTGTCAAGGTCTACCGCGTCAATGAACAGGGCGTGCAGGCGACCTACACTGCGACGGTCGAGAACGGCTATCTGGTATTCTACGCCGATCATTTCAGCATCTACGTCGTGGAAGAACTCGACGACAATGGCAATGAGATCGAGCAGGTCAGCTACGAGCGCGCGATCTGCGAGCTGAACGGCACGCATGCGTACGAGCTTTCCGCGACGGAGAAGGCGACTTGCACGAAAGACGGGTTTGAGCTGTATATCTGCCCGGAATGCGGCGACACGTATACAAATGTGCTGCCGCAAACCGACCACCATGACGCAAACAAAGACGGCAAGTGCGACGATTGCGGTACAGTTCTCTCCGGCGGTAGTACGGATACCGGCAGCAAATGCCCGTACTGCGGCAAGGATCACGGCCGCGGATTCGGAAAAATCATCCAGTTCTTCCATTCGATCCTCTATTTTTTTAAGCGTCTCTTCGGCGGCTGATGCACACACAGATGCAACAAACAACATCGGCAGGGAATCCTCTGTCGATGTTGTTTTGACCGGCAAGATTCAAGATCATCAATAAAGCATCAAATCTGAAATTAATGTTCTTTTTGAATGGCAAAGAGTGGCTTGAAAACTCAATAATATCAACGCAAATCGATGCTTCAACATCCCCTCCAAAACCGCGTGCCGAGGGTTCAAGTCCTTCTGCCCCTGCCATTTCGAGTGTTCATAACGGATTTCGGTTATGGGCACTCGCTTTTTTGTGAGATTGCAGGCGACACATGTCTTTTACGGCTTGTGCCGCCTGCGTTGTTTTGTTATGCCGGGAGCGGCGCGGGATGCTTGGTTGGAGCAAAAGTTGGGATATACTCTACCGCCACGCCCTGACGAGTATCTGCAACGTAGGTTTCGGCTGTGCGGTCTTCAGGGAGCTCAAAGGAGTCGATGAAGCGATAATGGATCACGATTCGCTGTGTACGGTGCTTGCCGACGCCTTCAGTTTCGTAAACGTCAATGTGGTCGATCAGTTCCCGCAGCAAAACCGGCGTCAAAGTCTGCATCTCCATGAATTTGCGGATTGCGCCGATGAAATTATCCCTGCAGATCTGCATGGATTCCTGTTTCTTCAATTCCTCCTGCGCGGCAGCGATCCTTGCTTTCAGCTCCATGCGTTCCACCTCATACCGGTGCGCCTGTTCCATATACCAATCATCGGAAACTTTTCCGCTGGCGTTGTCTTCATAGAGCTTTTCATGAAGATTGCTGATTGTTTCGCAGCGTTCCGTAGCACGGCGGATCTCCCTTTGCAGGCGCTGCGTTTCAAAGATTACGTCCCGGTTGGATTTTTCGGTCAGCAAATCAACGAAAGCGTCCTCGTCCTCTTTGAGAAACGCTGCCAGCTTTTTCAATTCCAGTTTTACCACCTGTTCCACGGCGTCAGCGCGGATATAATGGCGGGAGGAACAGGTACCGCGGGTGTCTTTTTTGTAATTGGAGCAGCTGAAAAAGTGGATATCCTTGTTCACGGTGTTCGTATGGTACCAAAGCTTTTTGCCGCAATCCGCACAGTAGAGCATATCGCTGAAAATATTTTTCGGCCCGTTCTTCCGTTTTGGTTCGCGTCGCTTCGTGTTTTCTGTCAGCTTCTGCACCTGCTCAAAGATCTCCCGTTCTACGATCGGCTCGTGGACGTTTTTGAAAACCACCCAGTTTTCCTGCGGATTATCAATGCGCGTCTTGTTTTTGAAGGATTTGGAATAGGTTTTGAAGTTGATCACGTCTCCGCAATATTCCTGCTGCGCAAGTACCTTCGCAATCGTGCTTTTGCTCCATTTGCAAGTATCCTTCTGCACCTTTTTGCCGCCACGCTTCAAGCCCATACTGTTCCAATATGCCAACGGATTCAAAATACGGTCTTCGTGCAGAATACGCGCGATGGTTTCATTGCCTTTGCCATCCAACGCCATTTTGAAGATTCGCCGCACAACCGCCGCAGCATCGGGATCAATAATCCACCGCTTTTTGTTCTCCGGTGACTTCACATACCCATAGGGCGGCTGAGAGAGCGGTTCGCCGGAATTACCGCGAATACGGTGCGCGCTTCTCACTTTTCGGCTGATATCACGGGCATACATTTCATTCATTACGTTCCGAAACGGCGCAAGCTCATTTTCACCGTCCGCGCTGTCTACGCAATCATTGATGGCAATAAAGCGGATGCCTAATTCCGGGAAGTAGGTGTCCGTGTAGTACCCGACCGTCAGATAGTCTCTGCCGAAACGGGACATATCCTTTACGATCACCGTTTTAATATATCCCATCTCGATATCCTCCATCATTTTCTAGAAACCGGGGCGGTTAAAATTGGTCCCGGTGTAACCGTCATCGATATAATATCGCGTGTTTGTGAAACCGTGTTCTTTGGCGTACTTTTTCAGCATTTTTCTTTGGTTTGATATTGAGTTGCTGTCTCCCTCCGATCCGTCGTCTCTTGACAAACGGCAATAGAGCGCCGTCATGTCGAGATCGTTATTTTGATTTTTACTTGACTGCATGTTTACTCCTTTCCGGCAGTCAGTACATATTCAGAAGTCATTTTATCGCCTTTCATATATTTTGTAAAATCTGCAAAATCGCTTTTGATATATTTTTTGAGCCTGTCGGCAAGTGTTTTCCTTTCGGCAGGCTCATATTTTGCATCAACAATATATTTTACGCCGTTGATAACGTAAGTGCTGCTCATATACAATCACCTCGCATCCCTGTCACGAGCGCGACGCTTACGAATACGGTCATCCTCCAGCAGCTTCATGATATATGTCTCAATCTCATTCGGCGTGGCATCTTTTTTGAAATAGGGAGAGAGCTTCTCAAACGGAATTGATACTTTCAGTTTTTGGTTCGGCTTCTCTCGTTCCATCTCTTCGGCAATACTCTTCTCGGTTAACGTTCCGGCGGTATATGCCTTGTGCATATGGTTTGCCTGCGCGTAGGACGGCGTACAATCGAGTTCTTCGATCAGTCCGAGTACAACATACTGAAACTCGTCGGGTAAATAGGACAGTTCAACGCCGACGCCAAGTGCGATTTTGTCCTCGTCCATCAGATCGAGCAATTCGGGGATCAATTCATTCAGACGCAGGTAACGCTGAATCTGTGCTCTGCTTTCTCCAAACTCGATAGCCATTTCTTCATCCGTGCGAATATTCGTCTCATTCTGAGACGCATTTTTCGGAGGACGTCCTGCTGTGCGCTTTTTTGCGTCGTACCACATTTGTACGCCCTTGCCTTTTCACTGGGGAGGATGCGGTCGCGATGCAGATTGCTGTCCACGACCATGATTGCCGCTTCGTCGCGGGAGACGGTATAAACAAAGGCAGGCACTGATAACAGCCCTGCCTTCTGCGCCGCGTGTACTCTGCGGTGTCCTGATATGATGTCATATTCATATGGTGCGTTCTCCCACGGACGAACGGATATCGGTGACATAACGCCACGCTCTTTAATGCTTTCCACCAGCGCGTCCATGGATTCATCATCCTGCACCTTGTACGGATGATCGGGATACGGATGAAGATGTTCAATGGGGATTAAAATTTTCTTGACTTCCTTTTCCTCGGCTTCTTTTCTGAGACGCATGGAAGCGTCATAAATGGTTTCTCTGTTTTCGCCAGCAGGCATTTCAGCCTGCGAAATATCATTTTTCTTTGCCATATTTAACGGTTCCTTTCATTATTTCTTTGATTTTTCTGCTGTGTGTACGCTTGTATTTCAAAATCGCGCTCCAGAACCAGCATTCTCTGCAATTCCGGGGCGCGGCGTTCAATTCGGTCTGTGATTTTGTTTTGTTCCCGCAAGGGGGTAAGCTGCTTTGTAACGTCTTTGGCCTGCTGTTTCAATTGCATTTTCTCTTCTTCGTTATCGCAGCGGCGGATTCTGTTGCGAAGCTTCTGCCGGTCGACTTCCAGTGTTTTGATTTGCGTTTCCAATCCGTCATGATAATAAAAAAGCTCCTGCATAGACGAAATGTGATTGTCTATGAGGAGCCTGTACTTTTGTTCGATTTTCGGCGCTTCGGTGATGAGTTTGCGTAATCCCGGCGTTCGGGGTTTGTAGTCGTTCTGTTCTCTTGTCAGTTGGATAATCGTAATCATTATCAGAAACAGAATCGCAACAAGCGCAGCCGCCGCAGCATCGGCACCGTTCGCACGATCCAATTCGTATTCCATTTCTTTTAGAATTTTGTTTATGGGATAAATTTTCGGTTTGTATACGGGGTGTTCGATCAAATAAAATCCGGCGGCATTGAAAGAACTGTATCCGAAAAGTTTTTGTCCATTGAGTTCATTTGCAAGCTGTTCTTTCGTATAACCCAACTTGTCAATGCGAACGGCGCGTGCCCAATCGACAGCGCGGACGGTCCAATGCTCATGGTTTGGATTAAAATCACATTCGTACCCGATGGCGTTCAGCCGACGCATTAGGTCTTTTACGGAATATGCTTCACGCAAACACAGTTCCATATTTTCCCGCAGAATATCCCTGTGCGTTTTGCCGCCGTTCTTGTGAATCCAGTACGCGCCTTTTTCGCCACCGTAAAACGGAGCGTTTTTCAAAACGGACTTGTTGTGTTCCAGACAAACGGCGTCGGAAATTTCCCGGAGCCGCTTATGGTCGGCAATTTGATTGCGATATTTCTTGCCTGTGATAAAGGATGTGCTGTTCCAACAAAAATGATTATGCAGGTTTTCAGTATTCAGATGGGTGGTAACGACAACCTCATACTGATCGCCCCACATGCGCTTTGCAGTTTCAAGTCCTATCCTGTGTGCTTCCTCCGGCGTGACCTCTCCGGCGGCGAAGCTCTGATACCCATGGTAACCGACGATCTTGCCCGTTTCGTGAAAGCGTCGCTTCGTGCGCATCATATAGTCGTAAGCTTTTTGTTTCGGACAGTTGATAGCGCTGACGTACATGGTCTTGTCTGTTTTTTCACTGTTTTCAACGTATTGCAGCGCTTGCCAAAGATCGTCGTCAAGGAATTTTCGGTCGATGGTTTTATCGGGTTTTTCTGCGTAATCAATGGTTTCTTTCAGATGATTGTATACGGGCCAAAATCCTGTCGTCGCCATATTCAATCATCTCCGACGTCCGAATAATAGTCGTTCAGCGATTGTTCTTCTTCGATCCGCATTTCTTCCGACGGCGGCGCACTTTCAAAGAGGCGAGCGTAAATCTGATCGATCAACTCCAACAGACGAACTTCCGTTTCGGGCGATAGATTCATATTGGTAATTTTGCACAGCTTCCGATAAAGATTCAGATACGCGCCAAGCTGCGTTTCTTTCGGCGCAGCGCCCAACGCACGCTGTAACAGATATTCGCCCTGTTTCAGCCCGCAGGCTTTTGCATTCTTCTTGATTTGATCCCGCTGCTTTTGGTTACATTGAAAATACATACCTTTTTCTTTTTTTGACATAGATTCATCTCACTTTCCTATATTTTTTCTTCCGGGGTATTAGGGGCGGGCAAGCCCCTAAAGATAGAGCCGACCCCGGCGGCTCTGACCGGCAAAATATATTATTTTGCCCTGCTCGTTACGGTATGAGACACAGGGATTGGGTTAGATCAGAAGACTTTTCCCCGTGCCTCATATGGTGCCATTTGTTGGATTCATCTCCTTTCGATTTTTTTGAGCAACAAAAAAAGACGCCTGTACAAAAACAAACGTCTCCTTTTCGCCCTTCATATATAGACCGACATAAGAACGGCAATATTATTCCACTTTTTTGAAAAAATTAAAAATTTTATTTTTTCCCGAACAGCGGCAATATTTTCCTGATTTCAGGATCGAATTTCAGGATTTGCTGTTGGATTTTTTTGATATGTTTGCTTACCATCGGCTGTCTGACGCCAAGCTTTTCTGCAATCTCCTGTTGCGTGAATTTTTGCAGCAGCATCTCCGTGATTTCTCGGTCTGTGTCATTCAATGATTTCAGAAATTCATCAACATATGCGCTACCCGCCGCAAGTTCTTCTACGGACACCTGCGAAAGGGCTGCGGAACGGAGTTCGGGATCGTGTATATCATCTTGAAACAGAATGACTGAAACATTGGTGCGGGTATGAAAAAGCTTTCGTTCGGCATCCTGCCGCGCCTTGTTTCCCGGACGGTTGGAAAAATCCGTTTCCTGCGGAATATTTTTGGACAGTTTGAAAAGCTCTTTCGCTTTTTGCCCGGTGATCATAATAGGTAGCTCCTGCGCAAGCATTTCGTCCGCCCAGCCGTCCAAAGCGGCAGCAAATACCTCTACGGGTAAATCCTCCATTGTAACATCAAGACTATCTGCTTTTGCTTGCAAAGCGTCGGACATGCCGGAAAAGATGGTTCTGAAATAGTTTTCAAACAATATGTCAAGCAGCGGATCATCCGATTCCTCATTCGGTTGCGTGTCCATATTTTCTTCGGCACTTTCTGTTTTAGCGTTGTCAACACTCTGTTCCTCAAACAATGCACGGAAATCCGGCGCAAGATCTGCAACCAGTGTAGCAACAACCTCTGCATCCTTGTTTTTCAGAAGCGTCGGCGGGTGGTTTTCTGTATAATTGCCGGAGAAATATCGAACGCCCTCTCTGCGCATAGCCTTGTCCCACTCGATTTTCATAATTCTGCTGGCACAATAGTAAATATCCTTGCTGCCCATCATATCGGACAAATATCGCACCGACGTCGCAAACTTTGTAATATCGCCGTCTCCCGTAAACATCGCCTGCGCAACTTCGGTATCAATCGTGCCGTTTAATCCTAAGAAACCGACGTCAAATTCTTTTTCCATATGCACACCTCCGTTTGTCTACATTGTATCACTTTTAAGACGATTATACAAATTTTACTGTCCCGAAATACGGACTCAAAACTATTCTCGAATAAACAAAAAAAGCCCTGTTGAAAATGTAAGGAATTCAAACTTACACATTCAACAGGGCTTTCGCACATTCGACTTCTATCCTATTTGAAATTATGATGAAGTGAATAATTTCAAATCATGCTTTTCGGGTAAAATACTATTACAAATTACTCGGAGGTAAATCTGATGGAAGGACGATATTTAACAGAAGAATCATTAAAACAGTTCAAACAACACTTGATTTCTGAAGAAAAGAGTGCGAACACGGTTGAAAAGTATATGCGCGACGTCAAAGTGTTCGCCGTTTTTCTGAATGGCTGTGAGGTCACAAAGGAACTGTCAATCACCTACAAGCAAAAACTGATTGAGGACGGGTACGCGATCAAAAGTATCAATTCCATGCTTGCAAGTATCAACAGCCTGTTTTCTTTTCTCGGTTGGTATGATTGCAAGATAAAAGCCATCAAGCAGCAGCGGCAGATCTTTTGCAGCGAGGATAAGGAATTGACAAAAGCGGAATATGTGCGATTGCTTAACGCTGCAAAGCAAAAGAAAAATGACCGTCTGAATTTGATTCTTCAAACGATCTGCGGAACGGGGATCCGCGTCAGCGAGCTGGAATTTATCACGGTAGAGGCGGCAAAGGCGGGACAGGCATCGGTCAACTGCAAGGGCAAGAGCCGCACGGTATTTATTGTAAAGGACTTAAAGAAAAAGCTGCTGCAATATGCCAAAGAAAAGCGCATTACAACAGGAATGATTTTTGTTACCCGTAGCGGCAAGCCAATCAGCCGCACAAATATCTGGCGGGAGATGAAAAGTCTTTGCAAGGATGCGAACGTCAACCCGAACAAAGTTTTTCCGCATAATCTCAGGCATTTGTTCGCCCGCACATTTTACGGTATCGAAAAAGACATTGCAAAGCTGGCAGATATCCTCGGTCACAGCAGTATCAATACCACGCGGATATATATCATTTCCACCGGCGACGAGCACCGCAGAAAGATGGAAAATATGAAGCTGGTTGTTTAAAAACAAAAATCACCGATATCCGGCGGCAGACACATAAACTTCATTATGTTGCATACATAGTTTCACAAACAGGTATGTTGAATTTATTTTAACATTAAAAGCGGCAAAATACAACCGTTTTAGCGCGAAAAGTATGAAATATCTGAAATTATTTCACAATAAGACACATCAAACAAGCCCTTTCAAACTTTATAGCTGAAAAGGTTTTCTTTTTCCATGCTTAAAAGGATATAGACAAACGGCAAGCAAAAGTTACTCTTTGTTTATTCTTTTCTTTTTACAACATAATGAAGTTTATGTTTTATGGGAGGATAGTCTATGGCTCAAATTGCAGACATCATCAAATATGAGGGCGACAACAGTACCTTCATATGGAAACATCCGTTGGAAGACTTCAACAGCCTGACGCAGCTGATCGTTAACGAATCACAGGAAGCGATCTTCTTTATGAACGGTCAGGCGCTCGATCTGTTCGGTGCGGGACGGTACACGCTGGAAACGCAGAACATCCCGAAAATCGGCAAGCTGCTCAACCGCACGACAGGCGATCAAACGCCGTTCCATTGCGAGGTCTATTTCATCAATAAAACCGAGCAAATGGCAATCAAGTGGGGTACCGACAGCAAGGTGACGTACGTAGAACCTACATACGGTTTTCCCATTTCCATCGGCGCGTCCGGAGAAATGAGCCTACGGGCGGAGGATAGCCGTAAACTGCTGCTAAAGCTCGTCGGTACAGAGGACTATTTAAGCCAACAGAAGCTGACAAATTATTTTCGCGCTTTTCTGATGACGCGGGTGAAAACGTATATCGCGCAGGAATTGAAAGCCAACGCCATAAACATCTTTGAAATCGACGAGCATCTTACGGTGTTTTCTGAAAATCTCCATCGGCTTTTGACGCCTGATTTCGCGGATTACGGCGTCTCTTTGGAGCGGTTTTTTGTTACGACCATCGTAAAGCCCGACGGCGACAGGCAGTATGAAAAATTCAAAGAACTGCATTTTCGCCAGTATGCGGATATCGCGGAAGCGAAGCTGCGCCAGCAGACCGCAGTGATCGATGCGCAGACCGAAGCGCAGCGAACGGTCATTGAATCACAAGCCCTTGCGCAAAAGCGCGCGCAGGAGGGCTATACCTATCAGCAGGAGCGCGGTTTTGACGTAGCGCAGGATGCAGCGAAAAACGAGACCGCGGGACAATTCTCCAATATGGGCATCGGACTTGGCATGATGGCGGGCGTCGGCGGCACGGTCGGCAATATGGTCGGCGGCGCGGTCACAAACGCCTTTGCCGGTATCAATAATCCACCGACTGCACAGCCGGAACAGTCGCAAGAAGCCTTTTGCGATAACTGCGGCGCAAAGCTGTCGCCGGGCGCGGTATTCTGCGATGAATGCGGAACGCCGGTTCCCGTGGACAATACGAAATGTAAAAATTGCGGATATGTTTTTGAGCGGCCGGGGAAATTCTGCCCGAAGTGCGGCACGAAACGGGAGGGTTAAGTTATGAATAAGCGAATGAAATATTACGGTGCGGCTTGGCTGATCGCTTTCGGTATTTTTAATGTCATTGCCTTTGTTGCACCCGGTGTTGATCCCACATTATCGAAATTCAACGCCGCGTTCTGGATCGGTTATGTGTCAATTGCCGTGGCGTTTATCGGTCAGCTTATCTGCGCGTTAATCGCTCTGAAAGAAGAAAACAATCAAAAGCTATTCTACAATATATCTTTGATATCCGTCAGTTATACGGGACTTATTGTAATGCTGCTGATCGGCGCGCTTTGCATGGCGATTCCGGGCTTACCCTATTGGGTCGGTATTATCGCTTGCGTACTTGTACTGGGATTTACGGCGATCTCCGTGATCAAGGCGTCGGCAGCGATTGATGAAGTCAACCGTATAGACAAAAAGATTAAAGAACAGACTTTTTTTATAAAAGCGCTTACGGTTGACGCAGATCAGCTTGTCGTCTCTGCAAAAACGCCGGAATTAAAGGAACAGGCGAAAAAGATCTACGACGCGATACGTTACTCTGACCCGATGTCAAATCCCGCGTTATCAGGAATTGAAGATCAGATATCCGAAAAATTCGCCGCATTTTCAGCGGCGGTAAACAAGGGCGATGCAGACAGTGCAAAAACAACTGCGGACGAGCTTTTACTGCTAATCCACAACCGCAATCAGAAATGTAAATTATTGAAATAAGGGAGAATATGGTATGGCAGTTTTTAAATGTAAAATGTGCGGCGGCACGATTGAATTTGAGCAGGGCGCGTCCGTAGGCGTATGCGATAGCTGCGGAACAAAGCAGACGCTTCCCCGTCTGGACGACGATAAAAAGGCGGCGCTCTATGACCGCGCCAACCATTTCCGCAGAAACAATGAGTTTGACAAGGCGGAGAGTATTTATGAGCAGATTTTGAACGAGGATAATAGTGACGCCGAAAGCTATTGGTCGTTAGAGCTGTGCCGTTACGGGATTGAGTATGTGGAGGATCCCGGTTCTCATAAGCGTATCCCCACGGTCAACCGCGCACAGTATACCTCTGTCTTTGACGACGCAAATTACAAATCCGCGCTGCAATTTGCAGACGGCTACCAGCGGGAAATATATGAGCAGGAAGCTGCGGCGATCAATGAAATTCAGAAAGGTATTCTTGCCATTTCACAGCGGGAAGAACCTTTTGACGTGTTTATTTGCTACAAGGAAACGGACGCAAACGGGAGAAGGACGCCCGATTCCGTACTTGCCAACGACCTGTATCATCAGCTCACACAGGAGGGTTTTAAGGTATTTTTTGCCCGCATTACGTTAGAGGATAAGCTCGGCACGGCATATGAGCCGTACATATTTGCCGCGCTCAACAGCGCGAAGGTCATGGTTGTTCTGGGTACAAAGCCGGAATATTTCAACGCCGTTTGGGTCAAGAACGAGTGGAGCCGTTACCTTGCTCTCGTAAAACAGAGCGGCGGGAAAAAGATGTTGATTCCCGCCTATAAGGATATGGATCCCTACGACCTGCCGGAGGAGTTCGCCCATTTGCAGTCACAGGATATGGGCAAGCTGGGCTTTATGCAGGATCTGATACGCGGCATCAAGAAAATTGCTGCGCCGGAGGAAAACAAAACCGTTGTCAAAGAGGTCGTGCAGAGCTTAGGTACGGATATTTCCGCACTTCTCAAGCGTGCGAAGCTGTTTCTTGCCGACGGAAATTGGAGCGGCGCAAATGAATACTGCGAAAAGGTATTGGACGTTGATCCCGAAAACGCGGAGGCGTATCTTTATAAACTTATGGCAGATATGCACGCTAATAAAGAATCAGACATCGGCAAAAATATAGGGACTATCAAATATAATAGCAACTATAGCAAAGTTATGTTGTTTGGCAACGATGAGTTAAATGCCAAACTTGAAGAATACGATAGTTCTTGTAAATACAATTATGCAGTGAGTGTTCTCCATGATCATAATTATGAATCAGCAAAAATACTCTTCGAAAAGTTACATGGATATAAGGATTCTGAAAACAGAATAACGGAATGCATCCAAAAAATAGAGCAGGAAAAAATTGAAAAGGAAAATCAAAAACAAAACATTGACAATCTGCGTAATGCAAACGCACAACTTACAGAAAACAAGCAGGGTCTAAACAAAAAATTTCAAGGTCTTTCAAACTTAACAGGCTGGATGATCACTCTCTTTGGATTTATTACAGTTGTAGGTGGATACCTATTTGTTATGGGGGCAAATGATTCAGAGTTAGGAATCACGTTTGGCGGACTTATTGCCGCTATACTCGGTATCGTTGCTATGGTTGTCAGTTTGAGTTCTATCAGTAAGAAAAAATCGGCTGTTAAATCTAAACTTTCAGAAATAGATAAAACTATGCAAGAGAACAATAGAACCGTAAGAAACTATGAAAGCGAAAAGCCTTTAATTGACACATTCCCTGCTATCGCATCATCTAAGTCAATTGAGGGAAATAGCAGTAATATTACCACAACGCAATCGGCGCCGTCATTTTCAATGGAAATATCCGATACATTCTTCATCACCGGAAAAGGGACATTTGTGGCTGGTAATATAAGTGTAGGTACAATTCGGACTGGCTCCGCAGTATTGATCGAAGGAAATTCCTATCAAGTTCTTGGGATTGAAGCGGCGAATAGACAAACACTTTCAAGCGCATCTGCCGGAATGACAGTAAGTCTGCTAATTAATAGCGGTAAGGTACGATTTAAACCGGGTACCAAGGCTATAAGTTTCGAGTCAAATAGTGGTTCAAAATTGGCCGATGTAGTTTTACTGGATGCGGGTGCGAACAAAATTCAAGTAATTAAAGAGATTAGGGAAATTACGGGACTTGGACTTGCTGAGGCAAAGAATCTTACAGATTATGTTCCAAGTACGATTACAACCGTAAATTCCGTCGAGGCGGCAAACACGATAAAAAATCGTTTGGAAGCAGCAGGCGCAAGAGTGGAAATACAGGAATAAGATTATGCAATAAATAATATTTCGATATTTTGCGCTGCCGACTTATTGTATTACAAATAGGAGAAAAGAATATGATTATCCATAAAAATCAAACGGTTAATAACATATCCGCAAAGATTTCTGTCACAGATATTGAAGTTGCCAAAGCATACATCCAAGGCGCCGTGCATAGCCATTGCAATACATCTCCGGACAAGCCGCTCTCCGTGCGGTTCCTGTTCGGCGGCGACAATCGAGACTGGGCGGACACCCCGCTACAGATCATCTACGACTATCACAAATGTATGCAAGCCGTTAATCCCGCGGAACAGGCCGCCAAAGACGTCGGTTGGCTTTTTAAACAAGTGCTGAAGGACGACAGCAGGACGTTTGAATACGTCGGCAAAGATACCGGCAGCATATCGTCATGGAATTCGGCAGCATGAGCCTTTTGATCAAACAGTATATGGAACATATCCGATACTCGGAAACGCAGATTATGACAATAGAAGAAAAGATCGCGGAGCTCTATTCTCATTTTGACACTTACCTTACAACCAT
>JAFVBH010000051.1 GCA_017480115.1 Clostridia bacterium | reverse complement strand
TGTAGGGACGGCCATTGGCCGTCCGCTGGGTTACGCGCAAAATCAACGGATGCCCAATGGGCATCCCTACAAGATTGTGCGCCCATTTTGCGTCTATAAATCCAACCGCGAAGCGGTTCCGCAATCATTCATCATTTACTATTCATCATTCATTAAATTCTGATTTATCGGCAAAGCCGATAAATCAGAATTTATCCCCCCTCAACGGAGATGGAGTTTATGGTTCCCAACGGCGTTAACATGTCCGATGTGAAATCGAAAAATAAATCGGGAATTTTACGGCTGCTGAACAGAAACGGCAGCATGTCCCGCAAAGACATTGCCGCGGCGCTGAAGCTGACGCCGGCGGCGGTGACGATCATCTGTTCCGATTTGATTGACCAGGGGCTGATCGCCGAATGCGGGATCGACGACAGCGAACAGGGCAGGGCGGGCAGAAAAAAAATTTTGCTGACGCTGTGCATTGATCGGTTTTATGCCGTCTCCGTCAATATGGAAACGGATTTTACTTACGTGTCGCTGGTGTGCCTGAACGGCGCGCTGCTCTGCACCGCGCGTATACAGACCGTGCGGGACGCAAAAACGCAGCTGCAGGCGGCGGCAGATACCATCAACCGCATGCTGGCGGCGCATCAGGATATCAGAGAACAGGTTTTGGGCGTCGGCATCGGCATTGTCGGTGCGTACAGCGAGACGCGGCAGGAGACCGTCGGTACCTTCGGGCTGTGGAAGCAGGGCGTGCGCGTGGCGGATATTCTGCAATCGCTGACGGGGCTGCCGGTCTGCTGTGAAAACAACGTAAAATGTTTCGCGCAGGCGGAACTGATCTACGGGAAGAAAACACAGAATGTGTTTTTTGTAAAATGGGGCTCCGGCGTCGGTTCCGCGCTGGTGTCCGACGGCGCGCTGAGCCATGCGGCGCAGGAGATCGGGCATTATATCGTCGATCCCTACGGCGAGCAATGCCGCTGCGGCAGACACGGCTGTTTGGAAACCTACGCATCCTCCTATGCGTTAAAGGAGAGCGTCGGCAAGCTGTTTTCTCCCGCGCAAACGCCGCTTCTGTATCGGTCGCTGAACGGCGACATTACCGCGCTCGTAGAGGAGCTGCGCCGTCACGGCGCCGACGGGCTGGACGATAAAGTGCGGGAAATTTTCGCCGAACGTATTCATTTTCTCGCCATGGCGGCGGTGAATACCGCCACGGTCATTGCGCCGGAAAAGATCATCGTTTACGGCAATATTTGGAACGACGGCTTTTTCCGTGATTTCTGCGACGCCTGCGAGCGGTACAGCGACAGCTTCGGCGACGGCTTTATCGAGCTGTCCTCCCTGCAGGACAAGCGGGATTATATCGGTCCCGCTGCGTTGGTTGCGGATCGGTTTTTCTTCGGATAATGGAAAATAAGCAAGAATCGGAGGACGGTATATGGTCAGTTTTGATGAAAAATATTGTTTGGAAATATTTCAGAAATTGATCGCTGTGGACAGTACCACGGGGCAATATGAGGAAATTCAGCGGCTGCTGGTGCAGATACTGGACGCGCTGGGATTTTCGTATCATGTGACCCATAAGGGCGGAGTGATCGCCGATCTGGGCGGCGAGGGCGACCCGCTGGCAGTTACGGCGCATTTGGACGACATCAGCTTGATGGTGCGCAAAATCAATGCGGACGGTACGCTGAACGTCTGCCCGGTGGGCGGACTGTATGCGTTTTACTGCGTGACGGAAAACGTACGGGTGTATACCCGCGACGGCGAAGTCTATACCGGTACGATATGCCGCACCCCCAATTCGATCCACGTGACAGAGGAGGAACTGCGCAGCGTGCTGCCGGATTTTCGCACGAATGTTTGCGTTGTGCTGGACGCGCCTGTAAAAAGCGAGGCGGATACCCGCGCGTTGGGGATCGAGACCGGCGATATGATCGCGCCGGAGCCGAGATTCACACTGTCAAACGGGTATCTGAAATCCCGTTTTATTGATGATAAGGCGTGCGCCGCGGTGCTGTTGACGGCAATGAAAGCGATCAAAGACGGCGGCATTCGGCTGCCGCGCAAAGTCTATTTCTATTTTGCGATGTATGAGGAGATTGGGCACGGTACCGTATGGCTGCCCGACGGGGTGCGGGATATGCTTGCAGTGGATATTGCTCCCACCGGTCCCGACCAGACCTCTGACGAGCGGAAGGTTTCGATTTTTGCCAAAGATTCCCGCTATCCCTACCACTGGGCGATGACCAACGAACTGCGGGACGCGGCGAAGCAGGCGGGCGTGGATTATGTAATGGATATTTTTACGCCCCATTACGGGACCGATTGCGATGCAAGCGTCGCGGCGGGCTATGATATTCGGCACGCGGCGATCGGCCCCGGCACTGCCAACAGCCACGGTTATGAGCGTACGCATATCGACGGGCTGAAAAATACCTATGATCTGCTGATGGCGTATATGTGCCGCTGATACTAATCCCTGATAAAAACATGACATTCACCGCGGCAGAATTTCCGAGGGATTGCGTTATCCTCCTAGCCGGGCGACAGCCCGCCTGCGTCGTCTGCCTTGCCGCTCGAAAATTCTGCTCGCGTCTGGGTGTCAGTTTTTAATCAGGGATTAGTATGAAATGCGTTATGAAACAAGCGCCTTTGTCGGTTTGCTGTCTGACAAAGACGCTTGTTTGGCGTTGTTACCCGTCTCTAAGTCTATAATTATTCAATAATGGTTAATAAGTTTATATATAAACATAAATAAAAATATCTTGTAAGTTGCTTGACTTTTTATGGTGAAAAGACTATAATTTTTTGTAAGGCAAGCCGTCGGCTTGTCGGATACCATTGCTGTCTTTGACAGCATACCTCGCGGCAGGACATGGGAGATTCTTCGGGATTTCCCTTGTCCTGTCGAATTTTATTCGTAAAAGTTCTGAAACTGCGGCAGATACCGCTCCTCCAGCAGCGCGGTTACCTGAATGCCGTCGGCTGTAAAATCTTCATGTTCCACGCTGCCCAGTTCCCGGATGCGGGCGACGGCTGCGCCGTCTGCATAGGGAATCAGTAGACGAACGCGCCTGACTGTATCCGGCAGGGCTTTGGTGATTTCGTGCAGCAGGTCGGCGAGTCCCTCTTTTTTTAAGGCAGAGATACGTACGGTATGCCGCCCGAACGGGAGCACAAATAAATCGCCGCAGCGGTCGCATTTGTTCAGCACCGTGACCATGGGCGTATTGCCTGCGCCCAGCTCTGAGAGCAGATTTTTTGTAACGCGGATATGGTTGTCAAACTCGGGGTCGGACGCGTCGCAGACATTCAGGATCAGATCGGCGGAAGCGGCCTCCTCCAAGGTAGATTTGAACGCTTCCACCAGCGCGTGGGGCAGACGGGAGATAAAACCGACGGTATCGATCAGCATGATGGATCTGCCGTCGGGCAGCTTCAGGGCGCGGGACGTGGGATCGAGGGTTGCGAATAATTTATCCTCCGCCAGTACGCCTGCGTCGGTGAGCGCGTTCAGCAGGGTAGACTTGCCCGCGTTGGTATAGCCCACCACCGCTGCGGTGATAACCCCGCGGTTTTTCCGGCGTTTGCGCACCAGTTCCCGTGTTTTTCCCGCGCGCCGCAGTTCTTCTTCAATATAGCCGATCCTGCGGCGGATATGCCGACGGTCGCTTTCCAGTTTGCTTTCGCCGGGGCCGCGAGTGCCGATGCCGCCGCCCAGCCGGGACATTTCCACGCCCTTGCCCGTCAGCCGCGGCAGCAAATAATTCAGCTGCGCCAGCTCCACCTGCAATTTGCCGATGTTGCTTCTTGCGTTCAGCGCAAAAATATCAAGGATCAGCGTGGTGCGGTCAATGGTGCGAACATCGGTATAATGTTCGATATTGCGCTGTTGGGTGGGCGTCAGCTCCGCGTCGAAGATCAGCAGATCGGCTTCGCCGGTTTCGCTGAGGGCGGCGACCTCCGTCAGCTTCCCCTGCCCGATAAAGGTCGCGCCGTCCGGCGCGGGACGCGCCTGAATCACGGTATATAATGTCTCCGCTCCGGCAGTCTGCGCCAGCAGGCGCAATTCCGCCATGGACGTTTCGGCGTCAAAACTCCCGTCGTCCACAGAGACAAGGATTGCTTTTTCCTTTGTATCATTCATATATATCAGGTTCCTTTGGAAATTATGATTTATCGCTTTGCGATAAATCATAATTCAGGTAGAAGGTAGCAGGGAAGAGGGAGGAGGTTCGGAAATCGCTGCGCGATTTGAATTTATAAAAAGATGGGCTCACAATCTTGTAGGGATGCCCATTGGGCATCCGTTGGAGGCTACAAGCGCATGCGCCTATTTTCGTCTATAAAACCAAATCGCGAAGCGATTTCCGAAATTACGCATTCCGCCCTCCGCATTCCGCATTCGTAAATTCAGATTTATCGGCTTCGCCGATAAATCTGAATTTATTTTAGTCAAAATCCCTGTCCTTGTCAACCGATAATATTTGTTGCAATTGCGTTATTCATCTGTTATAATAAAGTTAATTCTATCCATTTTAATAAAAAAGAGGCGATACAATGGCGGATAAGAAAAAAAAGAACGGCGATCCCATTCGGGACGTGGACGAAATCATTGAGCTTTCCGACGAGGCGGGCAATGTAATCGCGTTTGAGCTGCTGGACATCGTGGATTACGAGGGAACGGAATACGCGATCCTCTTTCCCTGCGACGATCCGGAATCCGAGGAGGTCGTGATCACGGTGCTTACAGATGATCCCGATAATCCCGAACAGGAACTTTACCTGCCTGTGGAAGATGAAGCGCTGCTGAATCGGGTCTTTGATTATTTTAAACAGGTTGACGCGGAATATTATAATTTTAAATAAATATACAGAAGGGTGATTTTATGGCACAGACAGAGTGTAAATTTTATCCCACGGTCGGGGAATTTCCCTTGCAGGAATATCCCAGACCCCAGTTTGCCCGTACAGACTGGATTTGCCTGAACGGCAAGTATGAATTTGCCATTACCGGCAGTAAGGACAGACCCGCCGCCTTTGACAGTGAGATCTTGGTCCCCTTTTCGCCGGAATATCGGCTCTCCGGTGTGGAAAAGCACCCCATTGCCGATGATCAGATGTGGTATCGCCGCACCTTTACCGTGCCTGCTGCATGGAGCGGGAAGCGCGTGATCCTCAATTTCGGCGCGGTGGACTATACCTGCGAGGTGTTTGTGAACGGCCTTTCTGTCGGAACGCATACGGGCGGGTACCTGCCCTTTGGCTTTGATATTACGGATTTTCTTGCCGACGGCGAAAATGAGCTGGTCGTGCGCGCCAACGACCCCACGGATAGGGGCGGGCAGCCCCGCGGCAAGCAGGCGACAAATTCCCACGGCTTTTGGTATAAGGCAAATTCCGGTATCTGGCAGACCGTGTGGCTGGAGCCTGTCAGCGCCGCGCATTTGGAATGCGTGAAAATGACGCCGGATATTTACAGCCAGACGCTGACTGTCGCCGCGCAGATCCCCGCAGGCTGCGAATTGTCCGCTGTGATCACCGACGCGGAGGGGAATTCCGTCGCGGACGCGGTGCTGACGGGGGAGGATACGCTCCCCGTCAAGTCTCCCCGCCTGTGGAGCCCCGAGGATCCCTATCTTTATAATATCGTCTTTACGCTGAAGCAGGACGGCGCGGTGGTGGATACCGTCAGCTCCTATTTCGGTATGCGCGATTACGCACTGAAAAAGGATATACACGGCTTTATGCGCCTTTGCCTGAACGGAAAACCCTATTTTCAGAGCGGTCTTTTGGATCAGGGCTACTGGTTTGACAGCGGTCTGACCCCGCCAACCGAGGAGGCTATGGTCTATGACATTCAGAAGATGAAGGACATGGGCTTTAATATGCTTAGAAAGCATATTAAGGTGGAGCCGCTGCGCTGGTACTACCTGTGCGACAAGATGGGCATGCTGGTTTGGCAGGATATGGTCAGCGGCGGTCCTTACGAGAGTAATATCCTCGTGGGCGTGCTGCCGAATATGAATATCCGCCGCATCGACGATACGGCGAAAAATTACAAGCTGTTCAAGCGTGACAACGCTGAGGACCGCGCCGAGTTCAAGCGCGAGCTGAATGAAATGATCGACGTGCTGTATAATTCCACATCGATCTGTTGCTGGGTGCCGTTCAACGAAGGCTGGGGCCAGTTCGACGCGCTGGAGGTCGGTCTTTGGACCAAGGAAAAGGATCCCTCCCGCTTTGTGGATCATGCCAGCGGATGGCACGATCAGGGCGGCCCCGATTTCGTCAGTATTCATAAGTACGTGCTGCCTGTCCGCGCCCCCAAGCAGGATCCCAACCGTCCGTTTGTGCTCAGCGAGTTCGGCGGGTATTCTCTGATCCTCGACGAGCATGTGTGGAATAAGAAAAAGAGCTTCGGCTACATGATGTATAAATCACAGGAGAGCCTGACCGCAGCGGTGAAAAAGCTGTATGAAAAGCAGATCATTCCGCTGTTGAAGAAAGGACTTTCCGCCACGGTCTATACGCAGGTTTCCGATGTGGAGGCAGAGGTCAACGGTCTGTTGACCTATGATCGCAAGATCGTCAAGGTAGACGAGCAAACGATGCGGGAGATCAACGCAAAGCTGAAATACTGATTTGTCGACACGCTGCAAATCAGTATTGGCAGGGAAAATGGTATAAGGGAACAGGGAAAAGGCGCGGAGCCGCTTCACGGCTTGGTTTTAAAGATTCAGCGCCGCAGGCGCTTCTAAGCTTCTCCCTCTTCTCTTAAAGTAAAATTCTCGATTATTTATTTTTACTAAAAAATACCCGTATATTCCCCCTGTTTTATCGCAAAAAATACATAGAAAATAGGAAATGTTTGTGTTATAATAACCGATGGTTATTCCCCGGCTTTTTCGGCGGAAACATCATAAACTTTTAGGAGGATAATGAATGAAAAAGTATGTTTACTTATTCACCGAGGGCAACGCCAATATGCGCGAGCTGCTCGGCGGTAAGGGCGCAAACCTTGCTGAAATGACCAACATCGGTCTTCCTGTTCCCCAGGGCTTTACCATTTCCACTGAGGCCTGCACCCAGTATTATGAGGACGGCAGAGCCATCAACGATGAGATTCAGGCGCAGATCATGGAGTACATCGGCAAGATGGAAGAGATCACCGGCAAGAAGTTCGGCGATAAGGAGAACCCGCTGCTCGTTTCCGTCCGTTCCGGCGCAAGAGCTTCCATGCCCGGCATGATGGACACCATTCTGAACCTCGGTCTGAACGAAGAGGTTGTCAACGTGCTTGCCGAGAAGTCCGGCAATGAGCGTTGGGCTTGGGACTGCTACAGAAGATTTATTCAGATGTATTCCGACGTCGTTATGGAAGTCGGCAAGAAATATTTTGAAGAGCTGATTGATGAGATGAAAGCCAGCAGAGGCGTAAAGCTCGACGTCGAGCTGACCGCTGCCGACCTTAAAGAACTGGCAGGTCAGTTTAAGGCGGAGTATAAGGCGAAGATCGGCGCTGATTTCCCCAGCGATCCCATCGAGCAGCTCATGGGCGCCGTCAAGGCTGTGTTCCGTTCCTGGGACAACCCCCGCGCCAACGTTTATCGCCGTGATAACGATATTCCCTATTCCTGGGGTACTGCCGTTAACGTCCAGTCCATGGCGTTCGGCAACATGGGCGACGATTGCGGTACCGGTGTTGCGTTCACCCGCGACCCCGCCACCGGCGCAAAGGGTCTGTTCGGTGAGTTCCTGACCAACGCGCAGGGCGAGGACGTTGTTGCCGGCGTTCGTACTCCCATGCATATCTCCGAGATGGAGCAGAAATTCCCCGAGGCGTTCAAGCAGTTTACCGAGGTTTGCAAGACCCTCGAAAATCATTACAGAGACATGCAGGATATGGAGTTCACCGTTGAGCACGGCAAACTTTACATGCTGCAGACCAGAAACGGTAAGAGAACCGCGCAGGCTGCGCTGAAGATCGCATGCGACCTTGTTGACGAGGGCATGAGAAGCGAGGAAGAGGCTGTTGCGATGATCGATCCCCGTAACCTTGATACCTTGCTGCACCCGCAGTTTGATCCCGCCGCTCTGAAGAAAGCAGAGGCGCTGGGCAAGGGTCTGGGCGCTTCCCCCGGCGCTGCCTGCGGTAAGGTTGTCTTCACCGCAGAGGACGCTGTAGAGTGGGCAGAGCGCGGCGAGAAGGTCGTTCTGGTTCGTCTTGAGACCTCTCCCGAGGACATCACCGGCATGAAGGCGGCGCAGGGTATCCTGACCGTTCGCGGCGGTATGACCTCCCACGCGGCGGTTGTTGCCCGCGGTATGGGCGAGTGCTGTGTCTCCGGTTGCGGCGACATCATCATGGACGAAGCCAATAAGAAGTTTACCCTTGCAGGCGTTGAGTTCCACGAAGGCGACTATATTTCCATCGACGGTACCACCGGTAACATCTATCAGGGTATCATTGACACCAAGGATGCGGAGATTGCCGGTGAGTTCGGCCGCATCATGGCTTGGGCGGATAAGTACAGAACCCTCAAGGTTCGTACGAACGCAGATACGCCGGTCGACGCGAAGAAAGCCCGCGAGCTGGGCGCCGAGGGGATCGGTCTTTGCCGTACCGAGCACATGTTCTTTGAAGAGGACAGAATCGCCGCGTTCCGCGAGATGATCTGCTCCGACACCGTAGAAGAGCGTGAGACTGCGCTTGATAAGATCCTGCCTTATCAGCAGAACGACTTTGAGCAGTTGTATGAGGCGCTGGAGGGCAACCCCGTAACCATTCGTTTCCTGGATCCCCCGCTGCATGAGTTCGTTCCCACCGAGCAGGCTGATATTGAGAAGCTTGCCGCTGCGAAGAACAAGAGTGTTGACGAGATCAAGGCGATCATCGACTCCCTGCATGAGTTCAACCCCATGATGGGTCATCGTGGCTGCCGTCTGGCTGTCACCTATCCCGAAATCGCGAAGATGCAGACCAAGGCTGTGATCCGCGCTGCGATCAACGTCACCAAGGCGCATCCCGACTGGAACCTTGTTCCCGAGATCATGATCCCGCTGGTTTGCGACATCAAAGAACTGAAATTCGTCAAGAAGGTCGTTGTTGAGACCGCTGACGCTGAGATTGCCGCTGCAGGCGCTGACCTCAAGTATGAAGTCGGTACCATGATCGAGATCCCGCGCGCTGCGCTGACTGCAGACGAGATCGCCAAGGAAGCGGAATTCTTCTGCTTCGGCACCAACGATCTGACCCAGATGACCTTCGGCTTCAGCCGTGACGATGCAGGCAAGTTCCTGAACGCTTACTACGACACCAAGATCTTCGAGAATGATCCCTTTGCGAAGCTGGATCAGACCGGCGTCGGCAAGCTGATGGAGACGGCTGTCAAACTCGGCAAGGCGGAGCGTTCGACCCTGCACTGCGGTATCTGCGGTGAGCACGGCGGCGACCCCTCCTCCGTGGAGTTCTGCCATAAGATCGGTCTTGACTATGTTTCCTGCTCGCCCTATCGCGTTCCCATCGCGAGACTGGCTGCTGCACAGGCTGCGATCAATAATAAATAATCTTCTCGAGACGCAGAAGTTCTCCCCTGGCTCATGCGAGGCAGGGGAGTTTTTGGGTTGTATTCCGTAAATCTGTAACTAATGAAAAATGAATGACGAATAATGAATGATTGCGGACGGGGCAAGCCCCGTACCCCGCTTTATCATTCGTGAACACAGATTTTATCTGCTAAGAACTCGCATAAATAAAATTTTTGTTTCGTTTTCCTGAAAATTTGATGATTCAAGCCCGCAGGGCTTCCGAAATCATTCATCATTCATTAAAAAAACCGACCGTCATTGAATCGCTTTCAATGACGGTCGGTTTTCGGTTCGGTTGTTTATTTTTTGAAAATATTTGCGATGTTCTTGAAGAAAGAAATGATCATCTGGATCAGGTTTCTGACGAAAGAGAACGGCCCTTCGCTCTTTTCCTTAACCGTGCCGTAAATATCGATGGTGATGTCCGCGTGAATATCGGAGATGGTGTATACGCCGTCGGTATCTGCGATCACGGGCGTCTGATAGGTGTCGTTATCGCGGTACAGGTTGGTAGGATAGTAATAAACCACGATAAATTCATCGGAATACCGGTTTTTTGCCGAGATCGTAAACTTGAACTCGTTGCCGTCGGCGACGTAATACTCGTAGCCGTCCAGCGGTTCCAGAACGTACTCCTTTGTTTCCTGAATCACTGTCACCTTGTAAACGTCTGCGGGCTGATCGTTGTCCGCTGCGGAAGCGACAGCGACCGGCATCGCGAACAAAACAAGCGCGAGAATCAGAGAAATTGCTTTTTTCATCGGAATAACCTCACTTCTTATTTAGTATTTTCCAATTGCTATTATACAAAGCCTGTAGGCAAAAATCAACGGCATTTATGAAAATTCAAGCATTATTCACATAATTGACCCATGCAGCTGTCCCCGTCCACGCCGACCAGCCGTACCTTTTTGATGCTGCCGCGCAGGGCGTCGTCCGCCGGCATACGCACGGGGAAATAGTTCGGGGTGTAACCGTGGATATATCCATCCGCAATGGATTCAAACAGTACATCATAGATATTGCCGATTTCCGCTTGCAAAATCTCGGCGCGAATTTGCTCGCAAACCTTTGCAAGACGGGCGCACCGCGCGTCCTTTTTCGCTTTTGCCAAATGTCCGTCCATCTTTGCGGCGCGGGTGCCCTCCCGCAGGGAATAGGGAAAAATATGCACCTTTTCAAAGCGGATCATTTCGGCAAATGCCAGCGTTTCGGCAAATTCCGCCTCCGTTTCACCGGGGAATCCGCAGATAATATCCGTCGTTATGGCGCAGGCAGGGAAGCGCTCGCGCAGACGCGCCACGATATGCGCGTACTCTTCTGCGGTGTAGCGGCGGTTCATGCGCTTTAACACGCTGTTGCTGCCGGATTGCAGAGAAATATGGAATTGTGGGCAGAGCTTTTCGCATTGTGCCAGCCGCTCAATTTCATGATCGGTCAAATTATGGGGCTCCAGCGAGCCAAGGCGTACCCGCTCGATCCCTGCGGTCGCCGCTGCGGCAAATACCGCGTCGGCAAGGGTCAGTCCTCCCGGCAGATCTCTGCCGTAGTCAGTCAGATCAATCCCGACTAAGACCGCTTCCTTGTACCCGTTGGCAGCAAAACCGGCGACGCAAGTGCGAATTTCCTCCAGGCTGCGGGAGCGGGAGCGCCCTTTTGCATAGGGGATAATGCAGTAGGAACAAAAACGGTTGCAGCCGTCCTGAATTTTCAGAAACGCCCGGGTGTGGTTCACCGTGCCGCTGACGGCGACGCCCGTAAACTTTTCATCTTTTTCATGCGCGGCGGTGAGGACGATCCGCGCGCCGGTCTGCCGGAACTCGTCGATCAGCGCTGGGATTCTCGGGTTGCTGCGGTTGCCGATTACAATATCCGCCTCTGGCAGTTGCTCCGCAGCGTCGGGGAATGCCTGTGTCAGGCAGCCCGTCAACACGATCACCGCGTCGGGATTTTCCCTACGGGCGCGCCGCAGGGTCTGGCGGGTTTTCCTGCCGCTCTCTCCCGTGACCGTGCAGGAATTAATGACAATGCAGTCCGCTGTCCCTGCGGTTACGGTCTCATAGCCGTGTTTTTTTAAATTTTCGCTGATTTCCTCGGATTCACAAGTGTTGACCTTGCAGCCGAGGGTGTGAAACAATACTCTCATCGTCTTATCCCGTCAACGCAGGAGGACCCCCTCCGCGTAAAAATTTATATATCCGTTCAGCACAGTCTCCTCCAGCGCATATCCGCCGGCGGGTATGATCTCCGCGCCGTTGTTGTCCGTCAGCGGCGCGTTTTCCGTATGAAAAGAAAGCGCGTTCCGGTCAAATACCAGCCGCTTGCCGGAAAAAATTTCAAACCGTCCGCCCGTCAGCAGCGAGACCGCCTCCTCCGTCAGCTTACCGAGATCAGCGGCCTTCGCGTCATAAAGCTCTATGCCGACAGCATGTTCCTGTATGCCGATAAAGGCATGATCCATCGTCTGCGCATTACCGTCGGCGGCAGCGTCAAAAATTTTGCGCAGATAATCGGAAATATCGGTGTAAATATTGGCGATTACCGTGTTGCCCGCTGCGGGTTTCCCCTTTTTGCCGAAACTGATAATCTCAAGATTTTCCGCCTCTGCCGCTTCATAAGCGGTATGATCGGCAAAGTTGCCTGCCACACAGGCACAGCCGACGGCAGCCAGTTCCCGTATACATGCCGCTGCGTCTTTTGTATCGGTTGCCGGCATCAGCAGGACGTTCGTTTGCGCGTTGACGGTTCGCGCCCCCAGTGCAAAGCCGGACGCGATTGCGCATTGGATCGGCTGCGGTGTTCCGCTTTCTGTTACAAAACCCAACATATTCGCGGAGGTATGCGCCGCGGCGGCGATGCCCGCCAAATAAAAGCCCTCGTACAGCTTAACGGCGTATTCAAAAAAATTGCCGCCCCGCGCCCGATAGCCCCCGTTGCAAAGGAACAGAATATCCGGATATTCCGCGGCAAGCTCGGAAAACAACGCGTCGTAGCCGCTGTCCGTGCCGATAATAATGTTCGCGCCGGATTTTGCCGCTTCGTCCGCTGCAACGCGCAGCGCGCCGAAATCCGCAGCTAAAGGCGATAAGCGCTCCGCATACCGGATCAGGTCATAGCCCGCGCCGGTCAGACTTGCCCGCGCCGCGTCGGTCTGCGCCCGTACGGCGGCAGTGTCGTCGGCGTATAATATGACGGCGGATAGCGCCCGATATTTTTCATATTGCGACAGATCCTCGGTTGTGGCTTCCGTGACCGCCGTTGTGCCGGCTTCGCCGGGATTTGTCTGCTTGCCGGCGGTGCAGGCGGCGGTCAGAAGCATCGCCGCGCAAAGCAGCGCGGCAGCGGCTGTTCTGATCATCTTCATTTTAATGCTCTCTCAAGGTGATTTTACCCGGCTCCATACGGTCGATGATCGCGAGTGAATACAGGTCGATCCCGGCGTCGCGGAGCAGCGCGCCGCCCTCCTGAAAGCCCTTTTCGATCGCGATGCCGATGCCCTGCAGGGTCGCGCCCGCTTGATGCAGGATATCCATGATACCCTTGGACGCGGCGCCGTTGGCAAGAAAATCGTCGATGAACAGCACCTTGTCGCTTGCGGACAGAAAATCCCTGCGGATATTGACCTCGTAGGCTTCGCCCTTGGTATAGGAGTAGACCTGTGAGGAAAAAACGTCGCTGCCTACGTTTTTATGCCTGCCTTTTTTCGCAAAGACCACGGGCACGCCGAAATGCAGCGCTGTAAAACAGGCGATGGAGATGCCGGACGCCTCCACCGTGACCACTTTGGTGATCTCCTTATGCTTGAAATGCTCGTAAAAATCCTTTCCCATCTGCTGAATAAGGGCAACGTCGATCTGATGGTTGAGGAACATATCCACCTTAAGAATGTTGCCCTCCAGTACTTTGCCTTCGGTAAGAATCTTTTTTTCCAGCGCGTTCATCGACATCAACTCCGAGAAAAAGTATATTTTTATCATTATATTATATTTCCCGACGGTTGACAAGGTGTAAATTCTGATTTATCGGCTTTGCCGATAAATCAGAAATGAAAAATGAAAAATGAATAATTGCGGAAATCGCTTTGCGATTTGGATTTATAGACACAAAATGGGCGCACAATCTTGTAGGGATGCCCATTGGGCATCCGTCAGGTTATGCGCTGAATCGACGGACGGCCAATGGCCGTCCCTGTTATGTAAGGTCTCCAGTCAAGGGACTGAACATAAAGTTAACAGACACTTAACAAACAGACCTGAATGTGTTGAATCAAAGAGCATAGCGGAAAGGCTATGATAAAACAGAAATTCGGTGATTGGCCATTCTGTTATACGCGGATTGGTTACCCC
>JAFVBH010000050.1 GCA_017480115.1 Clostridia bacterium | reverse complement strand
AGAAACTGACCAAGCGAGGCTTAGTCAGTCCGATGGATTACTATCTAAAACAACATGCTTTGAAATTGAATTGAACCGCCGTATGCCGAACGGCATGTACGGTGGTGTGAGAGGGCGGAGAAATTCCGCCCTACTTGATTGTAAATACGTCAGATCAAAATGCGGATATATGTTTTTGCACATACGCCGTCAAATAATCCGTGAGCGGAGGCAATGCGTAAAAAGCCTCGTCAAATTCGTCGAACGGATATCGTTCCGTCTGCGCCGTAAACGCACTCAAATCGTCGATCTCAAAAGAAGAAAAATCTCTGACGTCAATTTGATTATCCGAAACAAAAGCGTCAAACAGCGCCTTATGCTCATCCGCGCCGATCTCCTGCAAACATTCGCTTAAGACAGGCGCAATACACCGGCTGGAATTCACAAAGAACTGACACAAGCCGCCGTTGCTGACCTCCATTTCGTAATAGGACGCCGCAAAAAAGACTTTCTGCGGCTTCGACAGCGTGCGCACGCCGTCGCGGACGTTCTCAAATCGGTCAAGCTTGGCATTCGTGCGCGCGTAAGCCGCGTCAAACAGCTCGTTCTCCGGCAATTGCGCAAAATCTTCGGCGCTCATTTGAATATAACGCAGTTGCCTTTTCTTTTCCTCTTTGGCGGATTTTACAATGCCGGAGATGATCTTCTTTTGTTCCCTTAAATTTCGAAAAAACGGAACATCGCTGTCGCTCCTTTCGTTTTCGGATACAAAAATCAAATCATCCGTTCGCAAGATTTGCCTGCGACTGCATTTTGAGATACGCGTTGATGAAGCCGTCGATATCGCCGTCCATGACCGCGTTGATATTTCCGTTTTCAAAACCGGTGCGGTTATCTTTTGCAAGGGTGTAGGGCATAAAAACATAGGAACGGATCTGGCTGCCCCAGCCGTTGTCCATCTGCACGCCCTTGATATCCTCGATCTTGTCGAGATTCTCGCGCTCTTTGATCTCAATGAGCTTGGATTTCAGCATTTTCATGCAGACCTCGCGGTTTTGGTGCTGACTGCGCTCCACCTGACAGGAGACCACGATCCCCGTGGGGATATGGGTCAGCCGCACCGCAGAGGAGGTCTTGTTGACCTTCTGCCCGCCTGCGCCGCTGGCACGGTACACGTCCATCTTTACGTCCTCGGGACGGATCTCCACCTCTACGGTATCGTCGATTTCGGGCATGACTTCAACGGACGCAAACGAAGTCTGCCGTCTGCCTGCGGCGTCAAAGGGAGACACGCGCACAAGCCGGTGAATGCCGGTCTCGCTCTTGAGATAGCCGTAGGCGTTCTCGCCCTCGATCAGAATGCTGGCGGACTTGATGCCCGCTTCTTCGCCGTCCAGATAATCCAGCGTGGTGACCTTAAAGCCGTGCCGCTCACCCCAGCGGTTGTACATGCGGAACAGCATCATCGCCCAGTCCTGCGCCTCGGTGCCGCCCGCGCCCGCGTGGAACGTCAGGATCGCGTTGTTATTATCGTATTCACCGGAAAGCATGGTGGCAAGGGTCATGCTTTCGATCAACGCCTGCACCTTTTTTACGCCGTCCCTGCATTCATCGAACAGGCTTTCGTCTTCCTCCGCGTCTGCAAGCTCGATCAGCGTCAGTGTGTCCTCATACAAGGTCTTGATGGCGTTATAATCCGCAACCTTTTTTTTCAGCATACTGGTGCGTTTGAGCACCTTCTGGGAGTTTTCAATATCGTCCCAAAAACCGTTCTCGGCGGTCTGCGCTTCCAGCGACGCGATCTCCTCCTGCATCTTCGTAAGTCCCAGCGCCTCCGCAAGATCCGACAGCGGCTTTTCAGATTCCAGCAACTCCAGCCGCAGTTCCTCAAACTGTAACATAACTTTATCCTTTCAACTTATCGAATAATTTTCTCTATATCTTGTATATTATATGCAATCTTGCGGTATATGTCAATTCATAAATTCTGATTTCGCCGTTTGAAAACAACCGCAGTTTCCCATACGCCGTGGGAAACTGCGGTCTGGAAGGGAATAATCAGTCGTTATTGCGTACTTCCGCGGTATTCTCTTGCAGCTTAATCTACAAGCAGCATAGTCGCTTCGCTTGCAATGTTTTTTGCTGTTCGCAGTTTTTTATGGCTTCCGTCGAGCTAACCCTCGCGGCATAGTCGCTGCGGTCGGACGCGTCGCTCCTACAGCTTACAAATAAAACCGTTTAGGATTTCCGCGAATGGTTCTGCGGCAAGAGTCCGTCCGGTCAGAAACATAGTCGCATTGCCCTCCTTGGAGCGTCGGCTCTGCTCCTTGTTTCTTCCGAATAATCGCTTGCCTGCATCACCCGCAGGGCGCGGCAAGCGATTATTCCCATTCAATGGTGGCAGGGGCCTTGGGCGTGAGGTCATAGAGGACGCGGTTGACGCCTTCGACCTCGGCGGTGATCCGCCGGGTGATATGCTGCAGCAGTTCAAAGGGTATATTCTCCGCCGTGGCGGTCATAGCGTCCTTTGTATTGACGGCGCGGATAATAACGGGCCACGCATAGGTGCGGTTGCCGTCCTTGATGCCGGTGGCGCGCATATCGGGTACGACGGTGAAAGACTGCCATACTTGGCCCGCCAGCCCGTTTTTCGCGAACTCATCGCGCAAAATCGCGTCAGACTCGCGCAGCGCCTCCAGACGGTCTCTCGTGATTGCGCCGAGGCAGCGCACGCCCAGCCCGGGGCCGGGGAACGGCTGACGGTAAACCATGTTGTCGGGCAGACCCAGCGCCTTGCCGACGACGCGGACTTCATCTTTATACAGCAGTTTTACGGGCTCTACCAGCTCGAATTGCAGATCCTCCGGCAGTCCGCCCACATTGTGGTGCGCTTTTACGCCGGCGTCACTCTCGAGAATATCGGGATAAATCGTGCCCTGCGCCAGAAATTCGATGCCCTCCAGTTTCCGTGCCTCTTCCTCAAAAACACGGATAAACTCGGCGCCGATGATTTTTCGCTTTGTTTCGGGTTCCGCAACGCCTGCCAGCTTGTCCAAAAAGCGGTCAACCGCGTCAACGTAGACAAGGTTTGCGTTCATCTGATTGCGGAATACCTCGATGACCTGCTCCGGTTCGCCTTTGCGCAGCAGACCGTGATTGACATGGACGCAAACGAGATTCTGCCCGATTGCTTTAATCAGCAGGGCTGCGACAACGGACGAATCCACGCCGCCGGACAGAGCAAGCAGAACCTTTTTATCGCCGACCTGTTCCTTGATTTCGGCGATCTGCGCGTCAATAAACGCGTTGGCAAGGGCTTGCGTGGTGATGCGTTCCATGGTTGCGGGGCGGACATTACTCTGCATAATAAATTCCTCCATAATAATATTTTTTCATTATTTTATTATAGTGTATGATGACTTTTTGTGCAACAGCTTTCGGTAAAAACTGATTTAGCTGCCTGGGCAGCTGAATCAGAATCTACTTTGCCCGAAAATACAGCTTCAGGCTTTTGCCGTCGCCGGCAAGCTTTTGGGTCAGATCAACGCCCGCGTACATCAGCAGCGCGCCGGAATAGGTCTCGCCGTCGGCTTCGTTGATATAGTATTTTCCCGGATCAAGACCGCGCAGTTTTAGATGGAATACCGCATCCTGCACCTTGCGCATCTCCACGACGGTGACAAGGCACTCATTTTTATCGCCGGAGACAAACGACCATGCGCTTCTGAACGCGTCGTCCCATGGGCAAATCAGGCGGTACAGATCGCCGTTGCGGATCAGATCGTAGTATTTGTGATATTCCGCCACCTGCGTTTTGACGATCTCTTTCTCCTCCGGTGACAGCTTGTTGGGATCCAGTTCATAGCCGAAGGTGCCCCACAACGCCACATCGCCTTTCGTGCGGTAGCCCGTGCGGTCGCAGGCGGAGACGTGCGCGCCCATGGCGGACGCGGGATAGCACATGGAGGTGCCGAACTGGATCATCAGCCGTTCGATGGGATCGGTGTTGTCACTGGTCCAGATCTGGGGGGTAAAGTACAGCGCACCTGCGTCAAATCGTCCGCCGCCGCCTGAGCAGCCCTCCACCAGCATATCGGGAAATTCCGTCGTCAGACGGTTCAACAGGTCGTAAGTACCCATGATGAAGCGGTGGAAAAATTCCTGCGCGCGTTCCGGCGGCAGCAGGGCAGAGCCTGCCTCTGAGATGTTCCGGTTGAAGTCCCATTTCAGATAGTCGATTTTATGTTTTTTCAGGATCGCGCACATCTGCCCGAAGATATTCTCCCGCACGTCCGCTCTGGAAATGTCCAGCACGTACTGCTGCCGCGCGATGGACGGCGTTCTGCCCGGCACGTGGACGCACCAGTCCGGATGCGCCCGGAACAGTTCAGATTCCGGCGAGATCATCTCCGGCTCGTACCAGATGCCGAATTTCAGTCCCATTTCGTGGACGGAATTTACGAGTCGCGCAAGATCCAGCTTCTCGGTATTGACAAACCAGTCGCCCAGCGAGGTGGTATCGTCGTTTCGCTTGCCAAACCAGCCGTCGTCCATGACCAGCATCTCAATGCCCAGTTCCTTGGCGCGGGCGGCAAAGGAGATCAGCTTGTCGGTGTCAAAGTCAAAATACGCCGCTTCCCAGCTGTTGATCAGCAGGGGACGTTTTTCGGTTTTATATCTGCCGCGGATCAAATGCGTGCGATAAGCGCGGTGGAAGGTGCGGCTCATGCCGCCCAAGCCCTCGTTTGAAAACACCATGACCGCCTCCGGCGTACGGAAGCTTTCGCCCGGCGACAAATGCCATGCAAAATCCGTGGGATCAATGCCCATGACGAGACGGGTCGTCGCGTCGTGGTCGCATTCCACACCGATCTCAAAATTGCCGCTGTACACAAGGTTAAAGCCGTAAACATCGCCGTGTTCCTCCGTTGCGCCGGTCTCGGCAAGCGCCGCAAAGGGGTTGTGGCTGTGGGAGGACGCCCCCCGCTTGCTGTGGATCCCCTGTAAGCCGTGGGCAAGGGGACGACGTTCTAACTGTCGCTCCTTGACATGCCTGCCGTACAGGGTAATTAAATCAAAATCCATGGTCGGTAAATCGACGCACAGGCTTAACGCGCGGCGCAGCGAAACGCTGTTCTCGCCGTTATTTTTGATCAGCACATGTTTTGTGATCACATCGCAATCGTTGAATGCGGAGTATATCAGCACTGCTTCCACGCCGGTGTACGGATCGCGGGTCGTGATCTCCAGCGTGTCGCATTGCGCAGGATCCTCTGTATAAAGATGGGGAAGCGGAGAAATATCCGGCTTGCCTTTATAAATTGTATGGGAGACGTAGCGAAGATCGGTGACGGTATTGCCGTCCTTATTCATGACGGACAACGCCGCCAGACGGAAATCCCCTCTGCCGTTGACGGGATATTCCATCGGCGCGACGTCGGTGGAAAATTCCTTATCCGTTACGTCCGGGGCGCAGGGGCTGAAGGACGCGCTTTGCAGGCGCTTGGACAGCGGCCATACGTTGTTGTCCGGCAGGCGTCTGCCGTAGTACAGGTTTAAAAGCAGACCGCAGTTGTAAATACCGATCATATAGCTCGATGACGGCGTGTCCAGCTTGAGAATATTGTTTTTTTCGTTAAAGGTTATCATTGTTGATACCTCCCTTGTGTGATGGTAGTATGATAGCATATGTGTACGGCAAAAACAAGATGAAATCTCTTTTATCGGCGCAGGTTGATTTAATGAGGGTAAGCACTCGGGGGCGCGGAGTGCTTGTTTTCTGTTTTTCTAAATGGTAAATTCATAAATCTTTAACAATTTATCCCGAAAAAATCCTTGACAAACGCGCACCATAGTACTATAGTATTAAATGAAGTTAGCACTCGACAATATAGAGTGCTAAATCAAAATCAGAGGTGAAAGGATATGGAGCTTACAGCCAGAAAAGAAAAAATTCTGGGACTTGTCGTTGAGCATTTTATCGCGACCGGCGAGCCTGTGGGGTCAAAATTCCTTTCCGATCTGTTCGAGACCTCGATCTCATCGGCGACGATCCGCAACGAGATGTCGGATCTGTCGGCGAAAGGCTTTTTGGAACAGCCCTACACCTCGGCGGGCAGAATCCCTTCCCAACGCGGCTACCGATATTATATCGATCATCTGATGCGCCGCTGCGCGCCGGAATCTTCCGAGCAGTACCGCATGCTGTCGGGGCTTGACCACATGTCGGCGGCGCCGGAAAAGATTCTGGAGGACGCGGGCAGCATTTTGGCGGAGCTGACGGGCTGTGCGGCGGTGGCGACAACGCCGCTGGATAATCGCACCAGCGTGAAGCGGGTGGAATTGATTCCGCTGGGTGCGCAGAACGTGCTGGTTGTGGTTGTAACTTCCACAGGTATCGTGAAATCGGCGGTCTGCCGCTGTACGGAACCGGTGGATATGCGTGACGCGGAGCTGTTTTACAACATCGCCTCTGCGGATTTTACCGGCAAGCGCGCCGCGGATCTGAATATTCCGCGGCTGCAGACGATCGCCGCATCCTTGGAGGATAAGGCGCTTTCCATGGCGCCGCTGTTGGTATCGCTTTACGAACTGGCGTCCTCGGTGGCAGACTGCGAGCTGATCGTCAAGGGGCATTCCAACTTGCTGAACCGGCGGGATTATGAGGGCAGCGCCTATGAGCTGATGGAATTTCTCAACAGCGGCGCCGCGCTGAAAAATCTTTTGCGCAAGGTTGGCGACGGCGTAACGGTGCTGATCGGCAGGGAAACCGGCTATCGGGAAACCGAGTACACCAGTATTATTGAAGCGCCCTATAAAATCGGCGGGCATAAGGCGGGAACGCTTTCCGTTATCGGACCCACCCGCATGGACTACGCGCGGTACACAGCGGTGCTGAGCTTTATGTGCGAGGCGGTCAGCACGCTGCTTTCGGAGAACGCCGATTAATATTATAAGGAAAGGGAATGAGCGTATGGAAGAAAAAAATCCGGAGAATATCGCTCCCGAAGAGGAAATAAACAAAGCTGCGGAAGCGGCGGAGGAAGCCGCAGACGCGGAAGTCTCCGGAGCGGAGGTTTCCGAAGCGAAAAAGCTGAAAGAAGAGTTGGACAGCGTCAAGGATAAGTTGATTCGCAGTCTTGCGGAATATGATAACTTCCGCAAACGCTCCGTGAAAGAAAAAGCGGACGCCTATGCGTTCAGCAAGGCGGACGTGATTACGAAGCTGCTGCCCGTGATGGATAACTTCGGCAGAGCCGCCGCCAACGATAAGGCGTCGCCCGAGGATTACAAAAAGGGTGTTGAGATGATCTTTAAACAGTTCACCGACATCTTTGAGGGGCTGGGCGTGGAGGCGTTCGGCGAGAAAGGCGAGACCTTTGACCCGAATATCCATTCCGCGGTCATGCACGTGGAGGACGAAGCCTTCGGCGAGGGCGAGATCACAGACGTGTTCGCAAAGGGTTACAAGCTGGGCGATAAAATTTTGCGCCCCGCAACCGTCAAGGTCGCAAATTAAGCGCGCCGAAAAAGCAAGAAACGGCTTTGCCGTTGATTATATATAAAACAACAGATTCAAAATTGGAGGAATAAATATGTCGAAAGTTATTGGTATTGATTTAGGAACCACCAACTCCTGCGTTGCAGTGATCGAGGGCGGCGAGCCCGTTGTTATCGCCAACGCGGAGGGTGCGAGAACCACCCCGTCCGTTGTGGCGTTCGGCAAGAACGGCGAGAGAATGGTCGGGCAGGTCGCCAAGAGACAGGCGATCACCAACCCCGATAAGACGGTTGCTTCCATTAAGCGGCAGATGGGCTCCGACTATCATGTGAATATTGATGGAAAGAAATACACCCCGCAGGAGATTTCCGCGATGATCCTGCAAAAGCTGAAGGCGGACGCGGAAAGCTATATCGGCGCAAAAGTCTCCGAGGCGGTCATCACCGTTCCTGCTTACTTCACAGACGCGCAGCGTCAGGCGACCAAGGACGCGGGCAGAATCGCCGGTCTTGAGGTCAAGAGAATCATCAACGAGCCGACTGCGGCAGCGCTGGCATACGGCATCGATAAGGAAAACGATCAGAAGGTCATGGTTTACGACCTTGGCGGCGGTACGTTCGATGTTTCCATCATCGAGATGGGCGACGGCGTGCAGGAGGTGCTTGCGACCGCCGGCAACAACCGCTTGGGCGGCGACGACTTCGACCAGCGGATCATCAACTGGATCGTTGACGAGTTTAAAAAGAGCGACGGCATCGACCTGCGCGGCGACAAGATGGCGATGCAGAGATTGAAGGAGGCCGCGGAAAAAGCGAAGATCGAGCTGTCCGGCGTGACCAATTCCACCATCAGCCTGCCGTTCATCACGGCGGACGATTCCGGCCCCAAGCATCTGGAGCTGACGCTGACCCGCGCGAAGTTCAACGAGCTGACCGCAGATCTCGTGGAAGCGACCATGGGTCCCGTCCGTCAGGCGTTGTCCGATTCCGGTCTGAAAGCAAGCGAGCTTGATAAGGTGCTGATGGTCGGCGGTTCCTCCAGAATCCCGGCTGTGCAGGAAGCCATCAAGGCGTTTACCGGCAAGGAGCCGTTCAAGGGCATCAATCCCGATGAGTGCGTGGCAGTCGGCGCCGCCATTCAGGCAGGCGTACTCGGCGGCGAGGTCGAGGGCATGGTGCTGCTGGATGTAACGCCGCTGTCCCTCGGTATCGAGACGCTGGGCGGGGTTTGCACCAAGATCATTGAGAGAAACACCACCATTCCCACCAAGAAGAGCCAGGTATTCTCCACTGCGGCGGACAATCAGACGTCCGTAGAGGTACACGTTCTGCAGGGCGAACGTGAATTTGCAAAGGACAACAAGACCCTCGGCATGTTCCATCTGGACGGCATTATGCCCGCAAGACGCGGCGTGCCCCAGATCGAGGTCACCTTTGATATAGACGCCAACGGCATCGTTCACGTATCCGCAAAGGATAAGGGCACGGGCAAGGAGCAGTCCATCTCTATCACCGCGTCCACCAATATGTCCAAAGATGACATCGAAAAGGCGGTCAACGAAGCCAAGCAGTACGAGGCGGAGGATAAGAAACGCCGCGAGGAAATGGATATTCGCAACAACGCCGATCAGATGGTCTATCAGGCGGAAAAGCTGATTCAGGAGAACGGCGACAAGTTTGACGAGGCGGAGAAGTCCGACGTCAACGCCAAGATCGACGATCTGCGCGAGGCGCTTAAGGGCGAGGATATTGAGCTGATCAAGACCCGCAGCGAGGCGCTGACCCAGGCGTTCTACGCGATCTCCGAGAAGCTGTATAAGGCGCAGGCAGGCGCACAGGGCTTTGATCCCAACGCCGCCGCGGGCGCAGCGCCCGGACAGGACGAAAACGGCTACTATGAAGCGCCGTATACGGATGTGGACGAATAAGGCATAAGCCGAGAGAGGGAAGGCGAAAACCTTCCCTCTCAAGAACATATTTAAAGTGAATCATGAATGATGAATGATTTCGGAACGCTTCGCGTTGATTGAAATAATATCAAAAGAACCATGCGGAAAATATCGTTTGCGCGTTCCTAACGGACAGAAGCGGCGACTGCGTTTTACAACGGGGCACGGGGCTTGCGCCGTCATCGATCATTATGGGCGCACCTGCTTGTAGGGACGGCCAATGGCCGTCCGTTGATTTTGCGCATAACCTGACGGACGCCCACTGGGCGTCGGAACTAAAAATATGCCGGTGGCATATTTTTAGTTCCGACCGAAGCGGCTATGCCGCGAGGGCTCTTTCCCGGGAATCCGCATATGCCCCAACGGATGCCCAATGGGCATCCCTACAGGATCGCGTGACGATCTTCCTGCGATAAATCAGAATTTATTTCGCTATAAACAACCGCCATTATTCATCATTCATCATTCATGAAAAATGTGAGGTAGAAATATGGCAGAAAAAAGAGACTATTACGAGGTGTTGGGTGTTGAAAAGACCGCCTCCGCCGATGATATAAAAAAAGCGTACAGAAAACTCGCCAAGCAGTATCACCCCGATCTGCACCCCGACGATAAGACCGCCGAGGAAAAGTTTAAGGAGATCAATGAGGCGTACGAGGTGCTGTCCGACAGCGATAAAAAGGCGAAGTATGACCGTTTCGGTCATGCGGGCGTTGATCCCTCCTACGGCGCGGGCGGGGCAGGCGGCTTCGGCGGCATGGATATGGATTTTGATCTGGGCGATATATTCTCCAGCTTTTTCGGCGGCGGCTTCGGCGGGTTCGGCGGACAGCGGAACGCGAATCCCAACGCGCCACGCCGCGGCAGCGATATTCAGACCAACGTCACCATCTCCTTTGAGGAGGCGGCAAAGGGCTGCAAGCGCACCATCGAAGTGCCCCGCATCGAGGTCTGCGATACTTGCAGCGGCTCCGGCGCGGCAAAGGGTACGTCCGCGCAGACCTGTCCCGACTGCGGCGGCAGAGGGCAGGTCAATACCCAGCAAAGAACGCCTTTCGGCGTGGTATCAACCCAGCGTCCCTGTCCCAAATGCGGCGGCAGAGGCACGGTGATCCCCAATCCCTGTCCAAAATGTAAGGGCAACGGCAGAATCCGCCGCAGCGTAAAGATCGATGTGTCGATCCCCGCGGGCATCGACGACGGGCAGATCTTTAATGTCCGCGGACAGGGCAACAAGGGCGTAAACGGCGGCCCCGCAGGCGATCTGCGCGTGGGCGTGAACGTCAGACCGCACCCGTTCTTTGAGCGCGACGGCATGAATGTTTGGTGCGACGTGACACTGTCCTATCCGCAGGCGGCGTTGGGCGATGAAATTGAAGTCCCTACGCTGGACGGCAAGGTGAAATATTCCATTCCCGCAGGAACGCAGCCCGGGGACGTGTTCAAGATTCGCGACCGCGGTATTCCCAGCGTCAACGGCAGGGGACGCGGCGATCAGTTGATTCGCATTATCGTCGATGTGCCGCGTAATCTGACCGACCGGCAAAAGGAACTGATCCGCGAACTGAATAACGAGTTGGGCGGCGGCAAGCTGGACGAAAATGATAAAAAAGGCTTTTTCGGTAAGAAAAAGAAATAATCACAACTGATTTATCGGCACATGCTGATAAATCAGTTTTTTTCTTTTTTTTATTGATAATTTTTTTAACTTTTGCTACAATCAGCTTAAGTATAAGAAAATCGAGGGATATGTCGTATGGAAAAGAAAGAAAAATGTATCCTGACCGGCGCAACCGGGCATGTGGGCTACGCCGTGCTGATGGAGCTGCTGGCGCAGGGCGAGGACGTGACGATCCTGCTGCGCAAGCCCAACGCGCTGTTTGACGGGCTGGACTGCAAGGTGGTGCTTGGCGACGTGACGGATTACGCCTCGCTGGAGGCTGCGTTTCGGGGTATGGACGTGGTGTATCATGTCGCAGGCGCGGTAGAAATCAATAAGGGCAAAGAGGACCGGACCTGGATCGTCAACTACGAAGGCACGATCAACGTGTTGAAAGCCTGCCACGCGAATAAGGTGCGGCGGCTGGTATACATGTCTTCTGTAGATGCGCTGCGACCCCTGCCCGACGGCGAAGTCATGGTGGAGCAGACCCATTTCGATCCGTCGGCGCTGATTGGCACTTACGCGAAAACCAAAGCAGCTGCCACCCAATATCTGCTGGATAACCACGGCGATACGGAGCTCGTCGTACTGCACCCGTCCGCATGTACGGGACCGTATGATTTTAAGGGGTCCAGTCTCGGCGAGGGTGTGCGTATGTTTATGTCAGGCAAATATCCGGTCACGATGACGTTCGGCGCATACAATTTCGTAGACGTTCGCGATGTTGCAAAGGCGACTCGCGCCGCTGCAACGCGAGGCAGGAATGGTGAGTGCTACATCATTTCCGGCGAGTATATGACGGTGGACGCGTTTATTCGTACTTTGAATCAGATCAACGGCAACCGCGCGCCGATCTTCTCCATGTCGGAGCGGTTTGTGAAATGCATTGCGCCGATTATGGAGGTTTACTACGGCATATCCGGCGCAACGCCGCTGTTTACGCGCTATACCATTAAGAAACTTAAGGATAACTGCAATTTTTCCTATGAAAAAGCGGCGCGGGATCTGGGTTACGCGCCGATGTCGGCGGCGCAGTCACTGGCGGATACCGTGGCGTGGATCAAAGAGCATGCATAAGATGACCGGTTGTAGGAGAACACTATGAAGATCATTATTGTCGGCGGCGGCAAGACCGGCGCGACTATTGCCGCCACTCTTTGCGACGAGGGGCATGACGTAACCGTGATTGAGCCGAACCCCGTGCATCTGCATCAGATTTGCGATAGCAGCGATGTATTGGGAATTTTGGGGAACGGTTTGGATAACAAGGCGCTTGCGGAGGCGGGCGTTGAGGCCGCCGATGTGCTGATCGCCGTCACCGGTTCTGACGAGGAAAATCTGCTGTGCTGCCTGTTTGCGGGGAAGAATCCCGCCTGCGCTACCATCGCCCGGGTGCGTAACCCGATGTATCTGAAAGAGAATAACTTTATTAAGGATCGCATCGGGCTTTCCATGATTATCAATCCCGAGTATGCGGCGGCGACGGAGATCGCCCGTCTGCTGCGGTTCCCCTCCGCCATTGAGATCAATACTTTTGCCAAGGGCAGGCTGGAGCAGCTGACCTTTAAAATTCCCCAAGGCTCGGTGCTGGACGGCAAAAATTTGAACTATGTGCGAACCAGGATCGAAAGCAATCTGCTGTTTTGCAGCATCGAGCGTGGCGGCGAGTTTTATATTCCCGCCGGTAATTTTGAGCTGCGGGCGGGAGACAAGGCGTCCATCGTTATTTCTTCCCGCGGGGCGCAGAAATTCTTCAAAAAGATCGGCATCGATACCCACCGCGTGCCCGGCGCCATGATCGTAGGCGGCGGTACGCTGACCTATTATGTGGCGCAGATGCTGATCGACAGCAATATCGCCGTCAAGATTATTGAAAGCAACCATGAACGGTGCAATGAGCTGGCGGAAAAGCTGCCGGAGGCATTGGTGATCAACGGAGACGCATCGGATAAAAGCCTGCTGCTGGAGGAGGGCGTCGCCGATACCGGCGCTTTTGTCGCGCTGACGGGATTTGATGAGGAGAATGTCCTGCTTTCCTTGTACGCGAAGGAAATGTCCGATGCGAAGATCGTCACCAAGATCAACCGCATCGCCTTTGACAGCGTGCTGGCAAAGCTGGATCTGGACAGTGTGATCTATCCGCGGAATATCACGGCGGAATATATCTTACAGTTTGTCCGCGCCAAGCAGAACGCTGTGGGCAACAACGTGGAGACCCTCTACAAGCTGGTGGAGGATAAGGTAGAGGCGCTGGAATTTAAGATTAACGAGAACGCGCCCATCATCGGCATTCCGCTGAAGGATATGCGGTTGAAGGATAATCTGCTGATCTGCGGGATCAGCCGCGGGAAAAAAATCATTATTCCCGGCGGTAACGACGTTATTCAGGCGGGGGACACGGTGATCGTTGTCACCAGCCATAAAAAACTGGACGATGTTGAGGATATATTAAGATAACATGAATCTATCCATTATCTGCTATTTTATCGGCTATGTGCTGCGGATCGAGGGCGTGCTGATGCTGCTGCCCGCGATCGTTGGTGCGGCCTACGGCGAAAAACAGTGCTATGCCTTTTTTGCTGTAGCGGCGTTGACTTTTTTGATTGGGTTTGCGCTGACGTTCAAGCGTGACAAAAATCAGGCGTTTTACGCCAAAGAGGGCTTCGTTGCCGTGGCGCTGAGTTGGATCGCGCTGAGCTTGTTCGGTTGTCTGCCGTTTATTTTCAGCGGCGATATTCCCCGCTTTGCGGATGCTTTTTTTGAAACGGTGTCCGGTTTTACCACGACGGGTTCATCGATCCTATCCGACGTGGAGGCGCTGTCGCAGTGTTCGCTGCTGTGGCGCAGCTTTTCCCATTGGATCGGCGGCATGGGCGTTTTGGTGTTTTTGCTGATGATTCTGCCCACGGCGGGCGGCTCCGCCATGCACCTTTTAAAGGCGGAAAGCCCGGGCCCCCAGGTGGGCAAGACCGTCCCGAAGCTGCGGGAAAGCGCACGGATCCTGTATATTATTTACACGGTTATGACCGTGGTGGAGATCGTTATTCTGCTGTGCGGCGGTATGCCGCTGTTTGACGCGGTGACGCTGTCATTCGGTACGGCGGGTACCGGTGGTTTTGCGATCAAATCCACGGGACTGGCGGAATATTCCGCTTTCAGCCAGTATGTGATCGCCGCGTTTATGATCTTATTCGGCGTTAATTTTAATGTGTATTATCTCATTTTGATCCGCAAGGTGAAACAGGCGGCAAAAAGCGAGGAGGTATGGTGGTATTTCTCTGCCATTGCGCTGGCGGTGCTGACGATCACGCTGAATACCCGCCAACTGTTTGTAAATATGGAGGAATCCTTCCGCTCCGCGCTGTTCCATGTCGGCTCGATCATCACGACGACGGGTTACGCGACCTATGATTTTAATAATTTCCCCCAGCTTTCCAAAACGATCCTGTTGGGGCTGATGTTCATGGGCGCCTGCGCGGGCAGTACAGGCGGCGGTATCAAGGTATCGCGGATCATTATTTTGCTGAAATCCGCCAGAGACGAGCTGGCGCGAATCGTGCACCCCCGGGCGGTGCGGCGCGTTCGGTTGGACGGCAAGCCCATCGAGGCGGAAACGTTCCGCTCGGTGCACGCTTATATGATGGCATATATCGCGCTGTTTGTCGTGTCCATGCTGCTCATATCTGTTGATGATTTTGATATGACGACGAATTTTTCCGCCGTTACCGCGGCGATCAATAATATCGGCCCCGGCTTTAATGTTGTGGGACCCATGGGCAGCTTCGGCGGGTTTTCCGATGTGTCAAAATATGTATTCTGCTTTGATATGCTCGCCGGCAGACTGGAGCTGTTCCCTATGCTGGTGTTGATCAATCCCGGCACATGGCGGCGCGCCCTGCGACGGGGACGGAAGTAGATTCTGATTTAGCTGCGTAGCAGCTAAATCAGAAATGAAAAATGAATGATGAATAAAGAATAATTGCGGAAATCGCGTAGCGATTTCCGAACCTCCTACCTCTTCCCTCCTACCTGACTTCTGATTTGTCGGGGCATTTACGCCCCGACAAATCAGAATTTACCGTTTACCCAAACATTCCCTGCATGCCGTCCAGCATCATATTTGCCGTTTTGACCGCCTTATTGGCGGTTTTTTTGATTTTTCGCTTGACTGCGTTTTTGCCGGTAAACATGGAACCGATGGTCATTGCCGCGCCGCCGACTGCCGCGACTGCGCCGATACTTTTTAACATGGTAGTTTTATTCATGTTTTATTTCCCTTTCGTTATTGAATTTCATTGCTTATTATGCTACCATATTATAGAATTATAATAGGAAATTTTTTCATATCGGAGCATTACCCATGGCAGAACTTAACATTGTGCTGGTAGAACCGGAGATTCCGCAAAATACCGGAAATATCGCCCGTACCTGCGCCGTGACCGGCGCGCGGCTGCATTTGATCGAGCCGCTGGGCTTTCGGATCGACGACAGAAAGCTCAAGCGGGCGGGGTTGGACTACTGGCAGTATTTGGATATTACCTATTACAAATCGCTGGCGGACTTTTTTGAAAAAAACAACGGCAGCTGTTATTATTTTTCCACAAAGGCGCAGAAAAAATATTCCGACGTCGCCTACCCCGACAAGTCGTATCTGTTTTTCGGTAAGGAGACCAAAGGCTTGCCGGAACGGCTGCTGTTTGAAAATCCCGAGCGCGCGGTACGTATCCCGATGCTGGATGAAGCGCGCAGCCTGAACCTGTCCAATTCCGTTGCCATCGGCGTATACGAGGTGCTGCGGCAGTGGGATTTTCCGCTGCTGGAATGCAGCGGCGAGCTGCGGGAGTTCCGCTGGAAGGACGTTAATCATATCGATGGAGGGGCAGTATGAAGAAGCTTGCAACAAAGACGATCGCAACAGCGCTCGCCGCGCTGATGATCGCATCGATCTGCCTGCCTGCGGCGTTTGCCGCGGTGGGCGACGTAAACGGGGACGGCGCATTGCGCTCCACCGACGCGCGGCTGGTCCTGCGGTACTGTGCCCGTTTGGAGCCGCTGTCCGCCGCCCAGCAACGAAAGGCGGATCTGAATTATGACGGCAAAGTGACCTCCGCCGACGCGCGGTTACTGCTCAGAGCGTCGGCGCGGCTGATTTCGCTGGATAATTTCTATCAGTACAATATGCAGGCGGTCTTCACCAATTCCGCCACCGGCGCATCGTCCAGCCTGGATACGGCATGGATGAGCGGCAAGGCATACATTCGTCTGGATTCGGGGAGTGCGTTGATCTATGATTCCGCTGCCCGCGAGGTGACGATTGTCAATTATACCGCGAAACAGTACAATGTTATGAGCTTTGCGGTGTTTCAGCGGCAATATCCGAAGAATGCGGAATACTTTGCCGACAACGGAAAATCCCTCTGCTGGTCGGAGCATCTGCCTACGCCCATGTATTTGGAGGATCTTGGGTATGCCCGCAGCACTGCCGGCAGCAATATTGTATATTATAAGGATTACGCCGGCGGGTACCAGCGGTATACCTTTAATGCCTCAAGGATGCCCGTCAAGTGCGAGTATTACTACAACGGATCGCTGATGACGCTGGATATTAAGAGCTTTTCCAATAATCCTGCGGCGCTGTTTGAGGAGTATCTTGGATTCCGAAAGGAATAACGATTGACATATATCTACAGGAATGGTATAATCATTCTTGTAGATATTATTTTATTTCATAGGAAACTTTTCCGTTTCCTATGAAATAAAAAAGATTGTAACGCCCGCCGAACCTGTCCTTCGGACAGCGGCGATGGCGTAGAACGAAAGCGTCAGCGCAGTGTCGCAGCCGCTTTCTTGTGATGGGAGATTTGAAAATGAAAACCTGTAAAAACTGTCGCAGCGTTGTGGACGACGCTGCAAAATTTTGCCCGGACTGCGGATCGGCTGACTTTGAACAGACGCAAAGCGCCGAAACGACGGGCTATTACAATGCGGATACGGCGAACGCTGCGGACGCTGTTGTACCGCCGGTATATCCGGCAGCGCCGACGGCTGCCGAGGCAAAGACGCCCGAGAACCATATCGCCGGGATTGTGGGCGCGTTTCTGTTCGCGCTGGCGGGCGGCGTGCTGTATGCCGTGCTGTATCAATTTGGCTATATCGCCGGAATTTGCGGTTTGATCTCGTTTGTGCTGGCGAATTTCGGCTATGATCTGTTTGCTACCCGCAGAAAGGGCGCAACCGGTATATTCGGCGCTGTAACGGCGATCATCGTGACTGTGCTTATGATCGCGCTGGCGGAATATGTGTGTATCGGCATCGATATTTACAATGTGTATAAAGAGGAATATGCGATCACGATTTTCGACGCGCTGCGTTCGGTACCGGCTTTCTTTGAGGAGCGCGATCTGGTTGTCGGCGTGCTTCGTGATCTCGGGATCGCGTATGCGCTGACCCTTCTCGCCTCCGCGCGCAATATCGCCGCCGCTATCAACAGCAAAAAGAAGCCGAAACAGAGTAATGCATAATCTGCTTTAAAAAAAGACGCCCGTTCCGAACGTCGGAACGGGCGTCTTTTTTGTTATTAAGTTTATTCCTCGTCGTCTTTCTTTGCGTCGGCAATGACCTTGTCGGCAACGTCCTTCGGCGCGTCCTCATAGCGGCAGAAGGTGAAGGTAAAGCTGCCTCTGCCTGCGGTAATGGAACGCAGAACCGTGGAGAAGTCGCCCATGTTCGCCATGGGAACCTCGGCAACCAGCTCCTGCGTGTGGGGATCGTCGGAGGGACCCATACCCAAAATGCGACCCCTGCGCTTGGTGATGTCGCCCATAATATCGCCGAGGCAATCATCGGGCATGTAAGTCTTCAGCGTGCCGACCGGCTCCAAAATAGTGGGCTGCGCCTCGGGGATTGCGTTTTTGAAAGCAATCTGCGCCGCGGTCTTGAACGCCATTTCCGAAGAGTCCACGGGGTGGTAGGAGCCGTCGTACAACGTCGCCTTAATACCGACCATGGGATATCCCGCGATCATGCCTTTGGCAATGCTTTCACGCAGACCTTTTTCCACGGCGGGGAAGTAGTTTTTGGGAACCGCGCCGCCGACGACCTCCTCGGCAAACTCAAAATCGTCTGTTGCGATGGGTTCAAAACGGATCCATACATCGCCGAACTGTCCGTGTCCGCCGGACTGTTTTTTATGTCTGCCCTGCTTGGAAACAGGCTTTCTGATGGTCTCTCTGTAGGCGACGCGGGGAACGGCGAGATCGACCTCAACGCCGAACTTGGATTTCAGCTTGGAAACGATGACGTCGAGATGTTGCTCGCCCAAACCGGAGATGATCTGCTCTCTGGTCTCGTCCTCTATGTAGAATTTGATGCTGGGGTCTTCATGAGAAAGCTTTTTGAGACCCATGGCGACCTTTTCTTCCTCGCCTTTTTTGCGGACCTTGACCGCCATGGAAAGGCAGGGCAACGGGAAATCAACGCCGTCAAGCTTTACGACGTTCTTCGCCGCGCAAAGGGTATCGCCGGTCTTGAAACCCTCCAGCTTGGTGATCACGCCGATGTCACCGGCGGTAATCTCCGGAATATCTACGGTCTTGCCGCTCTTGAGCATAACCAGCTTGCCCAGTCTGACGGCGTCGCCGGTTCTGGAATTTACATAGCTGCCGTCCGGTTTGACGACGCCCGCCGCGACCTTGAAAAAGGACATTTTGCCCACGAAGGGGTCGGCAACGGTTTTAAAGCAAATCGCCGCGGTATCGGCCGCCGCGTCGCACTTGATCTCTACCGGCTCGTCATTGGCGTCAACACCGGTTTCGGTAACGTCAACGGGCGAGGGGGCGTATTTGCGAATGGCGTTCAGTATAAAGTCCACGCCCTCCAGCTTGGTGGCGGAGCAGGCATAGACGGGAATGATCATCCCCGCTTTTACGCCGGTGTTCAGACCGCGGACAATATCGTCGTGGGTAAAGGACGCGCCTTCGTCCTCGAAATACTGCATCATCAGATCGTCGTCCGCCGATGCGACCGACTCCGTAAACGCGGCGTGCAGCTCCTCAATGACGGGATCGTCGGGCATGGCGACCTCCTTTGCCTCGCCGTTGTTGTAGGCAAACGCCTTGCCCTGCAGGAAGTTGACGTAGCTGACGATTCTGCCGCCCGCGTAATGGGGAACGACGACAGGGCAGATCACCGTGCCGTACTTTTCCTTGATCGCGTCAAGGGTCTTATAAAAATCGGTATTGTCAACATCACATTTTGTGATGGCAAAAATCTTGGCAAGCCCGCGGCTTTTGGCGGCTTTGACGGCTTTCTCCGCGCCCACGTCGAAATCGGAGCCGGCTGCAAGCACGGTCAGCACGCAGTCCGCCGCGCGGACGCCTTCGGAAAGACCGCCCGCAAAATCAAAGAAACCGGGAGTGTCGATCAAATTTATCTTAACGTCGCGCCATTCAAGGTTGGCGACGGAGGTGGAAACGGAAATATGTCTCTTTTTCTCCTCGGGGTCATAGTCCATAACGGTGTTGCCGTCGGCGACGTTCCCCAGGCGGTCGATCGCGCCCGCGGTAAAGAGCATTGCCTCGGCAAGTGTGGTTTTACCTCTGCCGCCGTGACCGGCGATAGCGATATTTCTGATGTCCTGCGCCTGATAGGCTTTCATAATTTATTCCTCCTGTCGAATTATACAATACGGCAATTGCCGTGCGGTATGTGAAAATAGCAATATTATTCTATCACATGCGCTGGGAATTTTCAATAAGGATTTTGTGTTTTTGGCTGATTTTTTTGTGAATTTTCTTCATAAACCTCGATTTTTTACGATATTTTTACCGCTTCCGTGGGTAAAAAATCCTCGATCGTTGAAAATATACGAATCGGGAATTGCAAATATGCAGGAAATATGCTAGAATAAGGCATCTATTCTATTCAGGTGAAATTAATGAAAAAAACATTAAATCCGATCCGGCGCATTCCGCAGGGGCAGATGATCCTGTGGTTGGCGATTCGTTGTATTCTGATTATTTACGCCGTATATTGTCTGTTCGCGGGCGATACCACGGGGTTTCTAATGGGCGTATTCTCGGTGGGATTTTCCCATTTGTGGGACCTGTTCCAGCTGCTGGGCGGGCAGTCCTTTATTACCCGCGTGGACTATTTCTCCCAAACGCTGCTGAATTGTTTTCTGCTGGTGGGGTGCATGATCGGGCCGTTTATCAATAATCATACGAATTTTGAACATATTGATATTTTTGAGCACACCTTTGCCGGGATTTTGGCTGCGTGGTTCGGCTACGACCTCGCTACGGCGATCCAGGGGCGCAAGCATCACCTCAAGCCCGCGCTTGCCGCGCTTTTTTCCTTTTGGTTTTCGCTGGGATTGGCGGTGGCATGGGAGTTTTATGAGTTTACCATGGATCGGGTCTACGGGTACCAGCTGCAGCGCTCTTCCCTGATCGCGGAGACCGGGCTGCGGGACACCATGGTGGATCTGATCTGCTGTGCCGTCGGCGCGTTGATCGGTATGTTTTTAGTGGCGTTTAAGAAAAACGGCGTCATCGGCAAGGGGCGCAAGGCGCTGCGGCGGCAGGTCAAGGCGCAATCCAAGGCGGACAGGGCGGAGGAACTGGCGTATCTTGCCGAGAAAGCCCGCAACGATAACTATTTTTCAGTAGAACATGCGGTGCAGCCGCAGAAACAGGAGGAGACTCAATGAGCGTAAAACTCAGCACCGAAAGCGCCATCGTGGTGCCGGATAAGTATCGGGAGCAGTACGGGATCTCCGTGTTGCCGCTGCATATCCTGTATGGGGAGGAATGCTTTGACGACGCGGTGAGTATCACAACGGGCGATATTTTGCAGCGATATGCCGATACCGGCGCGCTGCCGACCACATCCGCCTGCTCCATCGGCGAGTACGAGGAATATTTTCGGGCACTGACTGCCGACGGCAGCGATGTGGTGCATTTTGCCATGTCCTCGGGTATCTCTTCCACCTACCGTAATGCCTGTCTTGCCGCTGAGACGATGGATAACGTGTATGTTGTAGACACCATGAATATCACCTCCGGCGCGGGCATCCTTGTGATTAAGGCTGCCGAGATGATGGAGAAAGGGTTTTCCGCAAAGGAGATCGTCCGCAAAACAGAGGAGCGAAAAAAGCGGGTGCGCAGCAGCTTTATCATCGATACGCTGGACTTTTTGCGCAAGGGCGGCAGATGCTCCGGTATCGTGGCGTTCGGGGCAAATATTCTCGGTATCAAGCCGACGATTGACGTCAGAGACGGCACGATGCAGGTGGGCAAGAAGTTTCGCGGTAAATATGATATGTGCATACAAAAATATGTGGATTATATCTTTGAGACGGGCGGAACGCCCCAGCCCGCGCGGGTGTTTATCGAGCATTCGCCCGGCATTTCGCCGGAGCAGGTGGAGCTGATTAAAAAGGAAATTCGCAAGTACTGTAAGTTCGACGAGGTTCTGGAGGTGGAGACCTCCTCTACCATCGTGGCGCATTGCGGTCCCGGTACCGTGGGCGTGATGTTTATTGAGGATTAAATGCAATGCTGTTTTCATCGGCGCGTAAAAGCTTTAAGAGAGCGCCGATGAATCAACGCCGGATTTTTGCGATTTTAATATGAATTGCTATACTGTAAAAGACCGCGCTTTCCTTGAAATTTTAATTGGAAGAATTTGCAAAAACAGCCTGATCGGGAAAATTACCCGGTCAGGCCGTTTGCTATTCGTGTTGTTTTTGACGCGCTTAGAAGTCAATGCTCAGGGACATGATCATTTCGAGGAAATCCACTTTTGCGTATCCGCCGTTCAGATGCGCGTAAATTTTATTCGCGGGGGAGGTGGTAAAGTTCTTGTAGGCGATGGTGACGGCAGTTCTGCCGCTGCCGGTGCTGTTGCCGAGAATCTGCCCGCCGTCATAGTAATAGACGTCGTTGCCCTTGGTATAGGTTGAGACCTCTTTGCCCAGCCATGTGCCGGTGTTCTTGACATAGCCGTCCTCCTGCAGCTTCAGCGGCTTGGGGATCGTCATCTGCTCCTGCACGGATTCGTCCTGCAAAATATCGCTGAAACTAAAGCTTTCACCCGCGCCGGAAGCAATGGTCTCAAAGGTCTTGATCTCTGCGGCGGTCAGAACCGCGTATCTTTTATTGGCGGTATCGATAAAGGTAAAAGAGCCGTCCGCACCGATAACTATCGCAAGCTTTGCGCCCAGCGCGTCAGTTTCCATATACACATTCTTGTTGTAAACGCCGAACGCCATTGACACGCCCTCAGAGTCTACGATCTCTGAATAAAAATTGGAATAATACTCCAAATTTTCCAGCTTTGCGACGGCGCGCAAAAGGATACGGGCGTCAGAGGAGTTGACTCTGCCGTCGTAGTTAAGATCTGCCTTTGCCAGCTGCTCGTCTGTCAGCGTTTCCAAATGCGCCGAATAGCGAAGCAGCATTCTTGCGTCCTGAGAATTGGTCTTTCCGCTTAAATTTACGTCGCCAACGGCAGCGAGAGCGGAGATCGCAGTCACGCTCAGCGTCATGACAGCTGCGGTCGCCGCGGCAATCGTCTTTTTGAAAAAGGATTTCATTTTATCTTCCTCCGTTTCAGGTTGGTAGTTTTATTATAAATGGATTCCGTCGAAGATGCAAGTGTAAGTTATTGACGGAACTGTAAATTTTACGTTGACAGAAAAATGGGCTGCTGCAGATTTCAACTTAAGGAACCCGCAACAGCCCATTTTAAAGTTTTTTCTTAATAGAGATTCTTGAAGAAGTTGATGATCAGACGAATGATGTCTTTCAGACGCTGGAAAAAGTTCGCTTTCTTGTCTTCCTTAACGCCGGTGACGGTGGGCTCAATATCCGTAACGGGTACCGCTCTGCCCAGACCGTTGGTGTACTTCGCGCTCATAGCTTCGCCTTTGATTTTATAAACAATGCCGCAGAAAGTCAGGTCGGAATTTGTCTTGTCGAGCAGCTCGTCGCTGTCATATTGGATGTAGTACTTGAAGTCTCCGTTGGATCTGTCCTCATAGACGTAGCCGACGGACTCGGTGTACTTGTTGGCGTCCAGCGGCGGCAGCAGCGAACCCACGACGTAGGACGCATAGAAGTTTACGCCGGAAAGGAACTCCAGTGCAGCAATGCCCGTAGAAGTCTTAGAGGGGCGAATACTCTGCCGATAGCCGTTGATCGCCAGCAGAACCACGTAATAATCCTGCCCGTAAACGCCGTTCTGACGCTGGAAAATGGTGTTGGCGGTGGGGCGCTCCACGCTGCCGTACAGGTTATAGCCCTTTTGGGTGCCTGTGCCGGAGAAATGGATATTGATGGTGCGAAGGCTCAGATCCTCGATCTCAATATTGTAGCTGTAGGTCATGGGCAGAACGTATCTGCCGGTCTGCGCGTTGGGGGAGATGATCTTGCCGTTCGCCTTTACAACGAAATGCTGATCGTACTTGGAATTTGCGACAACGGAGAACTCGAAGAAGTTTTCGTCAACCACGCGAAGCTCACCGTTGTTGCGGGAGGGATAGCCGAACTTTTCCATGTCATAATAGATCACGTAGTCCGGCGTTGCGTCAGACGAGGAGCCGGGTTTTGTATAGATGACGTCGGCATGCTCGGCGCAGAGGGTGGCATATTCCGCGATCTCATCGTCGGTATAGGAAATGTCGATAACGCCCTGCCCGTTGAAGGGATCGGCGCCGTCCAGCGCAGGCTCTGTCAGCGGGTTTCTCTTTTCGGTGGTCACGTGATCGCCGATGCAGCGAAGCGCTACGTTATATTTGAGCTGGGACGTCGCGCTGTCGTAAATAAGGGGCAGTGTAATGGAGTTGCCTGCGTCCGCCGCGCTTACGGAAAACGCAAAGGAGCAGAAAACGACCGATAACACAAGAAGCAGTGAAATTACCTTTTTCATGGGATTTCCTCCTGATTTTCGGGAATTGCGCCGTGGTAACGGCGGTAAAATCCGACTTGATTACAGTATTGATTATAAATAAAATGCACATATTTGTCAAGGCAAAACAGGCGTATGTCGGCAAGTTTACGGATTGTTTAAAAAAATGACTTTTATCTGCCGTAATATTTTCTCATTTTGTTAAAACAATAAGAAGTTTCCTATGAAATAAAAATAACACTTGACCTTTTGCGGGATTCTCTATATAATATATACTGTTGGAAGAAAGCCTAATTTCTGTCATGCGGCGTGTGGGTCCTGTGCGGCGGAGCGCCGTGAACCATGTCAGGCGGGGAACCGAGCAGCATTAAGCGGTATGCCCGTGCGCCACAGTCCGCCTGCGCGCCGTATGACAGAGATCGGGCTTTTTCTTTCGGGAAACGGTGTTTCCCGGATTTTATATTTTGCCCACGGAGCGTTTCCATGTATCAGGTGCTTTATCGAAAATACAGACCGCAGGTGTTTGCCGACGTCGTCGGGCAGCCGCAGGTCACCAAGGTGCTTGCCGAGCAGGTCGCGTCGGACAGGCTTGCCCACGCTTATCTGTTCACAGGCTCCAGAGGCACGGGAAAGACAACCTGCGCCCGTATTTTTGCCAAGGCGGTGTGCTGCCGTAATCCCGCCCACGGCGATCCCTGCGGACATTGCGAGATCTGCACGGGCATTGATAACGGCAGCGTTTTGGATTATTCCGAAATGGACGCCGCCAGCAACCGCAGCATCGAGGATATTCGCCGCATTCGCGAGGAGGCGTGGATCGCGCCCGCCGCCGCGCGGAAGCGGATTTTTGTGCTGGACGAAGTGCATATGCTTACAAACGAGGCGTTCAACGCCTTGCTGAAAATATTGGAAGAGCCGCCGGAGCACGTGATTTTTATTCTTGCGACGACGGACGTGCAGAAGCTGCCGGGGACGATTCTGTCCCGCTGCCAGCGGTTTGATTTTATGCGCATTGATCCGAAGCTGATCGCCGCGCGGCTGCAGCAGGTGGCTGCGCTGGAGGGGCGTACGCTCACCGAGGACGCAGCGGCGATGATCGCCGGCATGGCGGACGGGGCGATGCGCGATTCGCTGTCGATTCTTGACCGCTGTATGAGCGAGCCGGGCGATATTACCGCTGATGTTGTCGCCGCCGCAGTGGGCTTGGTGGGAAAGGATTCCTTGTTCCGTCTGGCGGATGCCGTTGCTGCGGGAGACGCTTCTCTTGCCGTGCGGTTGGTGAACGATTTTCACCGCGCGTCTTGTGATGGGGAGCGGCTGTGCGCCGATCTTTTGGGGCATTTTCGGAATTATATGATTGTGAAATCCGTAAAAAAGCCCGAAAATATTATCGTATGTACCGCCGCCGATCTGGAACGCTACCGCAGGAGCGCCGAAGCGCTGCCTTTGGAAAAAATACTCTATTATATTGATATATTAAGCGATGCCGCAGAGAAGCTCAAAAAGAGCACCAACGGGATCGTGGATGCGGAAATGGCAGTCCTTCGCCTGTGCATGCCGCAGCTGGCGGACGGCGAAGCTGCGCTGAAGGGCAGAATCGCCGCGCTGGAGCAGGAAGTCCGGGCGCTGAAGGCGGGCGGGTTTGTCCCTGCCGCGCAGACGCTGCGGCAAGAGACGCCTGCGCATGCGGAACCTTCGGCGGCGCAGGGCAGTCCCCCGGCTGCGCCCTTTGCTGCGGACGATCCGCCGCCTTTTTCGGTTGCTGACGCGGACGTAACGGACGACGCGCCGATGGCAATGCCCTTTGATCTGCCGGAGACGGATGATGCGCCCATGGCAATGCCTTTTGACCTGCCGGAGACGGATGACGCGCCCATGGCGATGCCCTTTGACATGCCCGACGAGGACGATGCGCCCATGGCGATGCCTTTTGATATGTCCGAGGCGGACGATGCGCCGATGGCGATGCCTTTTGACATGCCCGACGAGGACGACGCGCCCATGGCGATGCCTTTTGACATGCCCGACGAGGACGATGCGCCGATGGTAATGCCCTTTGACGCGCCCGAGACGGACAATCCCCCCCCCGCGTCGGTCAAAAAGATCAATCCGGGCGGAACGCCCTTTGCCCGCTGGTCGGAGATCTGCGCCGAGATCAAGCGGATCTCTCCCGCGTTCACCGGGCTGATCGATGGCTCCTCCGCGGTGGAGAACGGCAATTATCTGGTGCTTTCGTCGCTGAATCCCGTGTTCAAGACCATCGTCGCGCCCAGCGAGCATATGGTACGGGTCATCGCGCAGGCAGCGCAAAAGGTGACGGGCAAGGCATACAGCATTAAATTTGTATAATATATATTTTGAAAGGAACATATCACCATGAAAGCAAGAATCCCCAACGCCCCCGACAGAGGCAATATGATGCGTAAAGTGCAGGAAATGCAGGAGAATATGCAGCGCGTGCAGGAAGAGGTGGAGAACACCGAGTTTTCCGCTTCCGCAGGCGGCGGCGCGGTGGAGGTCACCGTGAACGGAAAAAATCAGGTCCTTTCCGTGAAGATCAGCCCCGACGTCATCGATCCCGAGGAGCCGGAAATGCTGGAGGATCTGGTGCTGGCGTCCGTCAATGAGGCGCTGCGCAAGGCGTCGGAAACGATGGAGCGCGAGATGGGCAAGGTCACCGACGGTCTCGGTATGCCTTCAATCCCCGGCTTGTTCTGATTTTTGCACACCGAAAAGGAGTTTTTGTATGGCACAGGGTGCTGCGCCCTTACGGCGGCTTGCCGAAAAATTCGCCCGTATCCCGGGGATCGGCAGAAAGACTGCCCAGCGCATGGCGTATTATATTATTTCTCTGCCTGCGGAGGAATCCAAGGCGATCGCGGATACCATTCTGGAGGCGTGCGCGAATATCCACAGATGCGCGGTCTGCTGCGATTATACCGAGGGGGAGCTATGCGCCGTATGCGACGACGACAGACGCGATAAAGGCGTGATCTGCGTGGTGGAACAGCCGCAGGATCTGCTTGCCATCGAGCGCACGCGGGAGTATAACGGCACGTATCACGTGCTGCACGGCGCGATCTCGCCGCTGGACGGCATCGGACCCGAGCAGATCACGGTCAAGGAGCTGCTGGCGCGGGTGGCGCAGGACGGCGTGCGGGAGGTCATTATGGCGACGGATTCCGACACCGAGGGCGAAACTACCGCCATGTATCTTTCCAAATTAATCAAGCCTTTCGGAGTCAAGGTCACGCGCCTTGCCTACGGGATCCCCGTAGGCTCCGATCTGCAATATGCGGACGAGGTCACGCTTTCCCGCGCGATCGAGGGCAGACGGGACATGTAACGCAGTTATCCAATCGCCCCAGGCGATAATCTTCGGCGCTCGACGTTCAGCGCTGTATTGAGAAGGTGTTTTTATGGAAAAAAAGTACGCGATCACCTATGACATCGGCACCACCGGCGTAAAGTGCTGTGTGTTTGCGCTTTCCGATAAGGTCGAGATTCTCGGCTTTGCCTCGGCGGGTTATGGGCTCTACGTCATGCCCGACGGCGGCGCGGAGCAGGAACCGGACGAATGGTGGCAGGCCATGTGCGACACGACCGCCATTGCCGTAAAAAATGCGGGCATTGACCCCGCGCAGATCGAGGGCATCTCTTTCTGCTCGCAGATGCAGGGACTGGTGCTGGTGGATCGGGACGGTATTCCCGTGCATCGCGCCATGAGCTATATGGATCAGCGCGCGAAGGAGGAGCTGAAAAAAGGCATCGCCTACGGGCCGCAGATCGCGGGCGCTTATATCCCCAAGCTGCTGAAATCCCTGAAGATCACCGGCGCCGTGGCGGCGTCCGTAAAGGATCCTGTTTGGAAATACAAGTGGATCGAGGCGCATGAGCCGGAAAATTTTGCCCGCGCGTATAAATGGCTGGACGTCAAGGAATATCTCATCAGCCGTATGACGGGCAAATTCGTGATGACCCACGATTCCGCGTTTTCCACCATGCTGTACGATATTCACAACAAGTGTTGGAGCCGTTCGATCTGCGATATGTACGGCGTAAAATTCGAGCATATGGCGGATATTGTCGCCAGTACCGACAAGGTCGGCGAGCTGCGCGCCGAGCAGGCGGCGCAGCTTGGGCTGCAGGCGGGTACCGCGGTATTCGGCGGCGGCGGCGACGCGTCGCTGATCGGCGTGGGCGCAGGCGCTGTCGGCTTGGGTGATACGCATGTGTATTCCGGTACCTCCGGTTGGGTCTCCACGGTCACGGACAAGAGCGTGGTGGATACCTCCGCTATGATCGCGGCGATCGTCGGCGCGGACGCGGACAGATATAATTATTTCGCCGAGCTGGAAACTGCCGGCAAATGTCTTGAATGGGTCAAGGATCACCTTGCCCTTGATGAGATCGATATTTATTTGCAGAAGGTGCATGTGGCGGACAGCTACGAGTCCGAATACACCAGCCTGTACGACTATATGACGGACGTGATCCTGAAAGTCCCCGCAGGCAGCGGCGGCGTGATCTTTACCCCGTGGCTGCACGGCAACCGCTGTCCCTTTGAGGATCCCAACGCGAAGGGCATGTTCTTTAACATCAGTCTGGAGACGGGCAAGTCCGATATGATCCGCGCGGTCGTGGAGGGCGTTTGCTATCACCTGCGCTGGTTCATCGAGACCGAGGATAAGAAAGTCAAGACCGGCGATACGATTCGGTTCGTGGGCGGCGGCGCGCTGTCCCGCGCGACCTGTCAGATCCTTGCGGATATTACCGGCAGGACCGTCGAGGTCGTGGCAAGCCCGCAGAACGTGGGCGCTGTCGGCGCGGCGGTGGTGATCGCGGCGGGGCTCGGGCTGGTGGACAGCGTCAGGGACGCGAAAAAGCTGATCCCCGCGGAAAAGACCTATACGCCCAATCCGCAGCTCAAGCCGCTGTACGATAAGCAGTACAACGTGTATAAAAATCTCTATAAATCCAATAAAAAGAATTTTGCCGATCTGAACGGCTGAATAAAGGAATGATTATCAGTGCTTGAAATCAATGAAGTTATGACTGCGGTCTATAAGGGGATCGAATCGAAGCTGACAGGCTTCGGCTTTTCTCCCGTGTTCCCCGCAGATGTGAAAGCAACCGACGTCCCGCTGCAACAGCGGGAGGGCGGCGCGTGCCGGATCGACTACAGCGGCGATAAGGGGAAGCTGCGTCTGCTGTTCAGCGACGGCAAGCTGATCCTGCTGCTGGGCGAAAAGGACGCTGCGGACGCGGACGATAAAGAATTTAAAAAACTGTCTACCTCTCTGATGCTCCTCGACGAGTATGACGAGCGGGACGTGCGCTCCGCCGTCAACGAGCTTAACGACACGCTGGACGATAATTTCGGCGTGAAGGCGCTGGCGAAAAAGAACAATAAGATGCCCGCCACCGTGTCCAAATCCGCGGTCAAGAGCGGCACGCTCAGCTACGATCCCGCCACACTTGCCAGCCGCGTCGTGATGCTGTATCCCGCGCTGAAAAGCGCGTATAAGGAGAATGTGGATACCTACGGCGAGTTTTTGGGCGAGGATTTCTTTGTCCATCACGCCAATCCGCTGATCATGGAGACGATCCGCAGGAACGATCCCAAGGCGATGAAGAAGCTGTTTAACCAGCTGTCGGATATTTATGAAAACGGCACCAACGAGGTGCAGAACCTGATCGCCGTGACGATTCTCGGCGAGATCAGAAATGACGCGGTGGTCATGAAAGAGATCATTCCCTATCTCAGCGATTCCATGGTGGAGCCGGTGATCGCCGTCAATAAAATTTTGGAAAAAAGCAAGCGCGCCCGCACGCGCCTTGAAAATCCGCCCAAATACAAGCCGAAAAAGAAAAAGAGCTTTACCGCGCAGGCGTTGGGACAGTAAACGGAGTTGATCGTATGAAATTTAAGTATACGCCCAAGGGCGTTTGCTCTGTGGAGATTTTGGTGGATATTGACGATGCCGATAAAAGCACGATCCGGGATATTCAGTTTGTCGGCGGCTGTTCCGGCAATACGCAGGGCGTCGCCGCGCTGGCAAAGGGCAGAAAGATCGATGAGGTGATCGGTTCTTTAAGCGGTATTCGCTGCGGCAGACGGCCCACCTCCTGCCCCGATCAGCTGGCGACGGCGCTGACCGCGATCAAGGAACAGATCGCATAACGGTATGAAAAAGTTTATTTCATGGAACGTCAACGGCCTCAGAGCTGTGATGAAAAAGAATTTTGAGGACGTGTTCTACACGCTGGACGCGGATATTTTCTGCCTGCAGGAGACTAAGCTGCAAGCGGGGCAGATCGATTTCGCGCCCGCCGGGTACCACTGCTATTGGAACTACGCCGAGAGAAAGGGCTATTCCGGCACGGCGATATTTTCCAAAGAGGCGCCCCTGTCTGTATCTTACGGCATCGGCGTACCGGAACACGATACCGAGGGCAGGGTCATTACCCTTGAATTTCCCGATTATTATTTTATCACCGTGTATACGCCCAACGCGCAGAACGGTCTTGCGCGCCTGCCCTATCGCGAGGCGTGGGAGGACGATTTCCGCGACTATCTTCTCGGCTTGCAGGACGCAAAGCCCGTGATCTTCTGCGGCGATCTGAACGTGGCGCATCGGGAGATCGATTTAAAAAATCCCGGCCCCAACCGCGGCAACGCGGGCTTTTCCGACGAGGAACGGGCGAAGCTTTCCCGCCTTTTGGATACGGACGGCTTTATCGACACGTTCCGCTACTTTTATCCCGACCTGACGGGGGCGTATTCTTGGTGGAGCTACCGCTATAACGCCCGTGCCAACAATGCGGGGTGGCGGATCGACTATTTTATCGCTTCTGCGGCATTGAAAGACAAGCTGGTCGCGGCGAATATCCTTGCGGACGTCACCGGCTCGGATCATTGCCCGGTGGAACTGGTTGTTGACTTTTAACTTCGGATATGCCGCTTTGCGGCATATCCGAAGTTAGGTAGAAGGTAGGAGGTTCGGAAATCGCTGCGCGATTTGGTTTTTATAGAAAGGTGGGCACACAACCCTGTAGGGACGCCCAGTGGGCGTCCGTTGGGGCGTATGCGGATTCCCGGAAAACAGCCCTCGCGGCATAGCCGCTTCGGTCGGAACTAAAAATATGCCACCGGCATATTTTCTTAACGCTCCGACGCCCAGTGGGCGTCCGTCGGGTTGCGCGCAAAATCAACGGACGGCCGGTGGCCGTCCCTACAGGCGAAGTCCGATATTTTGATTTATAAATCCAACCGCGGAGCGGTTCCGAAATTCCGCATTCCGCCCTCCGCATTCCGCATTAACTTGCGCCGTGTTACCCGTCGCCGCAAATATGTAGGGATGCCCATTGGGTGTCCGTCAGGTTACGCGCAAAATCAACGGATTACAAGCAGGTGCGCCCATTTTGTGTCTATAAATCTATAAATCCAAATCGCGAAGCGATTTCCGCAATTATTCATTTTTTATTTTTAATTTTTCATTTCTGATTTATCGGCAAAGCCGATAAATCAGAATTTATCACAGGAGGGAATGTTATGGGTAAACTGAAATTTTTTGCTTCCGTCGCGTCTACACTGGTCACGAATCTCGGCACGTTGAGAAAAACCGAAAAGCTGACCGCTGAAGGAAAGCTCGCGGAAAGAGACGCGATCATGAATGACTTTGCGGACAAGGCGTGCGCAAAATTTTTCCGCAGCGCAAATATCAATATCAGCATGGAGGGGGAAGAAAATATCCCCGCGGGCACCTGCGTGTTTGTCGCGAACCATCAAAGCATGTTCGACGCGCTGGTGATGCTGGATTTTGCCAAAAATAACCGTCCCTGCGGCTTTATCATGAAGAAAGAATTTGAGAAAGTGTCATTGATCAAGCGCTGGTGTGCGATGTTGAACTGCGTGTTTGTGGACAGGCAGAACCCGCGTGAGGCGGTGAAAGCGCTGAAAGCCGCATCCGCCAACCTTGAACGGGGCGTCAGTATGGTGGTGTTCCCCGAGGGCACGCGAACCAAGGATTATCCGCATATCTCCGAGTTTAAAAACGGCGCGTTTAAGATCGCCCAAAGCGGGAAATATCCCATTGTTCCCGTTGTCCTGTTTGATACCGGCGCCCGTTATGAGGCGGCGGGCAAGCTCACCGGCGGGACGGTGCATATCAAGGTTCTGCCGCCCGTCACCCTGTCCGGTACGGACAGGCATGAGTACAAACAGGCAGCCGCCGATCTGCAAGAGATATTTACGCGGGAATTGGCGGCGTTTCATAACGTCTGATGGTGTGGGGCCTGCGCCCCGACGAGCAAAAATGAATGATGCATAATGAATGATTGTGGACGGGTTTCGCCCCGTACCCAATGAACGCGGCGTTGACAACTGTCAATGCCGCGTCAGCGTGTCGAAAAAAAACATTTTCGACACGCTGGTAGGTTGCCGAGAAGGGCAGGAAAAAGCCGTGTTTTTGCTCCGAAGCTGTACAATGGTACCGCGAGAGGGCAAAAACACGGCTAATTTGCAATTACAATCAACAATCCTTAGCAAATTGTTTTATTTTTTTAAGACTTTTTGGCTGTGTTTACTGTTCTTTCCTGCCATATTTTTATCGCAAATGGTCTTACCCCTTTATCGACAGCCTGCCGCAGCGTTGACAACTGTCAATGCTGCGGTTTTTGTCTTTGCTCAATGAATATTTTCAAGGCTTAAATTCCGAACCTCGTCTTTATCGCTGAAGAAGGTCAGCATATCGTCGAGATTCAGGTTTTGTGTGGTACGGATTGTGATGTCGTAGTACACCGAGCCGTCCTCGTTGTGGGCGACACGGGTATTGGTCATCTGTGCGTCCCACCTGTGCAGCTGCTGTTGAATCTCCGTGTGCAGATTTTCGGAATCCTTGACTGTAAACTGGATCTGATAGGCGTTGTAGGAATCCGCGCCGATTTTGAATTTGTGCATCAGCACCTGCAGCAGGGCGATCAGTACCGTCGCGAAAATGCCGATGGTATACATGCCTGAGCCGATGGCAAGACCGATTGCCGCCGTCGCCCAGATACCCGCCGCCGTCGTCAGACCGCGAACCGCGCCGCTGTTTTTAAAGATAACGCCCGCGCCGATAAAGCTGATACCGCTGACGACCTGTGCTGCCACGCGGGCAGGGTCGGCGCCTCTGGTGCCGTTGAATGCCGCGCCCGCAGTGTTTGTCAGGTCGGCGAAGCCGTATTTAGAGATAATCATGATCAGCGCCGCGCCGCAGCAAACGATGATATGCGTCCGGATGCCCGCGCCCTTAAAGCGTCGGCTGCGCTCATAGCCGATCGCGGAACCGCAGATGCAGGCGACAACAATACGCAGGAAGAAATCCAATGTTTGCATTAAGTCAAACTGCTGAAGCAGGTACTGAAAAAGAGTGATACGAGGTTCCATAGTTCCACCTTCATATAATTAATATAATAAATATAAAGTATATTATAGCACCTTATTTAAAAATTGCAACAGTTATTTTGTTTGCGGTAAAGTATTTTTGTGTTTGTTTAACAAACAACCTTGACAAACCGTTTTTCCGATGCTAAAATATGTATAGATTCCATGGGGGAGTAGTTGGCACGCTTGCGCGTGTTCCGTATGTCAACATCATGGTCGCTTGTATGGAGCGGACTTGGCTTCGGATGAAATAACCAGACTCATGCAGGCATTCCTTTTGCTTGCATGAGTTTTTTATTTACCCGCTGCCGCCCGTGAGAAAGGAAGGATTTTATGAATTATTACTTAAAGAGCACCGATGAGGTACTCTCTGCGGTGAAAAGCACGGAAAACGGTCTTTCTTCCGCAGAGGCGGAAAAGCGGCTTGCCGAAAACGGGAAAAATAAGCTGAAAGAGGCGGAAAAGGACAGTCTCTTTAAAAAGTTTATCAATTCCCTTGCCGACCCGATGATCATTATGCTTATCGTTGCCGCCGCCATTCAGGCGGTCGTCGCCGTGGTGGAGGCGGGCGGTAAGCCCGGGCTGCGGGACTTTGCCGACGTGATGGTCATATTTGTGGTCGTCATTATCAACACCATCATGAGCCTTGTGCAGGAAAGCAAGGCGGAGGCCGCCATGGACGCGCTGATGCAGATGACGGCGGCGCAATCCCGCGTCTTGCGGGACGGCAAGATCGTCTCCGTCAAGAGCGAGGACGTGGTGGTCGGCGACGTGGTCGTGCTGGAAGCCGGCGACGCTGTGCCTGCCGACTGCCGTATTATCGAATCTCACTCCATGAAGGTGGAGGAGGCGGCGCTGACCGGCGAGTCCGTCCCCGTGACCAAGCTGATCGATACGCTGATGCTGAAAGACGGCGCGGAGGACGTGCCGCTGGGCGACAGAAAAAATATGATCTATTCCGGCTCTACCATCGTATACGGCAGAGGGAAAGCGGTCGTGACAGGTACCGGCATGGATACTGAGATGGGTAAGATCGCCGACGCGCTGACCCTTGCTGAGGAGGAGCAAACCCCCCTGCAGAAGAAAATGGCGGAGCTGTCCAAATTCCTGACCAAGCTGGTCATCGGCATTTCCGTGCTGGTATTCGTGGTCGGCATCGTGGAGAAAATTCTGCTGGCAGGCAGCTTTGATTGGAGCAGCATGCTTTCGGATATTGCTCTGCCCACCTTTATCGCCGCCATTGCCCTCGCGGTCGCGGCAATCCCCGAGGGGCTGCCTGCGGTGGTCACGATCATTCTTTCCATCGGCGTTACCGCCATGAGTAAGCGGCAGGCGCTGATCCGCAAGCTGACAGCGGTGGAAACGCTCGGCTGCACGCAGATCATCTGCTCCGATAAAACCGGCACGCTGACGCAGAATAAGATGACCGTGGTGGATCATTACGGCGACAACGAAAAGCTGATCGCCACGGCGATGGCGCTCTGCTCCGACGCAAATCTTGACGAAAACGGCGAAGCGGTGGGCGAGCCCACCGAGGCTGCCCTCGTCAACTACGCAAACGCGCTGGGGCTGAATAAAAACGATCTGATGCAGGAATCTCCCCGTGTGGGCGAGGCGCCCTTCGATTCCGGCAGAAAGATGATGTCTACCGTGCATCAAACGGCGAACGGCATTATTCAGTATACCAAGGGCGCGCCCGATGAGATTCTGAAACGCTGCAAATATATCCTCAAGGGCGGCGAGATCATGCCGATTACGGCGGAGCTGCTCAAGGAGATTCTGGTAGATAACAAGCGTATGGCGGATAAGGCGCTGCGCGTGCTTGCCGTTGCGTTGAAAACCCATGCGCAGGCGCCTGCGGACTTTGCGCCCGAAGCGCTGGAAAATGAACTGGTGTTCGTAGGGCTGACCGGTATGATCGATCCCGTTCGTCCGGAGGTCAAGGCGGCGATCGAGGAATGCCGCGAGGCGGGCATCGTTCCCGTGATGATCACCGGCGACCATAAGGATACCGCAGTCGCCATCGGTAAGGAGCTGGGCATCATCACCGATGAAAGCCAGGCGATCATGGGCGCGGAGCTGGATAAATTCAGCGATGAAGAATTGAAAGAGGAAGTTGTAAAATATTCCGTTTATGCCCGCGTGCAGCCCGAACACAAGACCCGTATCGTCAAGGCGTGGAAGGCGCGCGGTATGGTCACCGCCATGACCGGCGACGGCGTGAATGACGCGCCCTCCATCAAGGCGGCGGATATCGGCATCGGCATGGGCATTACCGGTACGGACGTCACCAAGGGCGTTGCGGACATGGTGCTGGCGGACGATAACTTTGCCACCATCGTCAACGCGGTGGAAGAGGGCAGAAAGATTTATGACAACGTCTGTAAGGTTTTGCAGTTCCAGCTGTCCACGAACATGAGCGAGGTCATCATCATGTTCATCGCCTCAATCCTGAACTTTACGATCCTTTCCCCCGTACACCTGCTGTGGATCAACATGGTCACCGACTCGCTGCCCGGTCTTGCGCTGGGTATGGAAAAGGCGGAGGGCAACCTCATGAAGCGCAGACCCCGCTCTACGTCAGAGGGTATCTTCTCCGGCGGCGCAGGCTTCGACATGGTGTGGCAGGGCATTTACCTCGCCATCGTCGAGATCGCGGCGTACGTGATCGGCTTTATGATGGAAAATCCCGGCGCAAAGCTGACGAGCATTTTCGGCGCGCCGGACTGCACCAACGCCATGGCGATGGCGTTCCTGACGGTCAACTTTGCGGAGATCTTCTGCGCGATCAATATGCGCTCGCGCACCGGCTCGATTTTCTCAAAAGAGATGTTTAAGAACATGAACTGGTGGCTGATCGGCGCGTTTGTCGTCACCTCCGCGCTGACCCTTGCGGCGATCTACGTGCCCGGGCTGCAGAGTGTGTTTGACATTGAGCCCGGCACATTCCAGTGGGAGGAACTGGTGATTTCCATTTGTCTTGCGGCTTCTACCGTGATCGTCTTTGAGATCGGGAAAGCGTTTCGCCGCGCAGCGAACAAGAAAAAAGGCAGAATCTGATTATAAAATCGAAGATACCAAAAAAGAGAAACGATTCCGATTGCCGGAATCGTTTCTCTTTCGTTGATATAAAAAAACTTCCCCTTGCTGTCTGTTTGATTATTCCACGGTAAATGTGTAGATCAGCGTATCCATTGGCTGCGCCTGCCATGCGGCGTTGTGCTGCAGAGAGACGGTATAAACGCCGGGCTGCAGGGCGGATACGGTAAAGGTCTGCTCTGCGGCGGAACCGACCAACTCCCGCGGCAGCTTATCGACGGCGGTTTCTGCGACGGTCAGTCCGCCGGACGGGGTTACGGTGTACATCCAGAAGGAGCCGCCGGCGCCGCACGACAGCGATTCAATCGCAAAAGTCTCGCCGGTTTTCATCGCAACGGAAAGATGAAGGCTGTCCAGTCTTGCCGACGCGCGCAGCAGATTTCGCGCGTCAGCGGCGTTCACCGCGCCGTTACGGTTGAGATCGCCCGCCAAAATCTGCGTGTCGCTGAGCGTTTCCAGCCTTGCCGACGCACGCAGGGCAAGCCTTGCGTCCCTGGACGTGACCTTGCCGTCAAGATCGAGATCGCCCGGCAGCGGCGTATCCGTCCGCAGCCGCAGCCAAATACCCTTCACATGGGAGAAATCCGCGTCAAAATAATGGACGCCGGGCGTCAGGGATTGCACGTAGTCCGCTTTTAACACAAGCGTCATGAGGTTTCTTGTGCCGGAAACGGTGTAATTGGCGGGATCCACGACCGCGCCCTTGTATTTCAGCGACAGAAACAGGTCGGGTGTAAAAGTAAAACCGTAGAAATCGTAGCGCAGATAGACGACCGCGTCGCCGCTGCCGGGATACCGCAGGAAGTCAAAACCTGCGTCCTCGATGCCGACAGTGCCGGTGACAATATCCAGTTTCAACGGAATAGAAAGCGTGTCGCCGGCATTGTGCGTATCGAATTGGGCGTAAAAATAGTAATTACCGTCGGCAAGCGTCTTTAAAAAAGATTCCTTCAGAGTGATTGCGGCGCAGCCGTCAATCTCCTGCACGGTGTAATCCGCAGATTGCGGCGTCACGCCTGAACCCGTAATGCCTTTGAAGACGGCAAGGGACAGATCAGTGTCAAAATGACTGTCCTTGAAGCTGACCGTCACATCGCCGCTGCCCGTCCAGCGGGGGAAGTTGACGCCGATTTCTTCGTTGAAGCGAACGTCAGCCGGGAATTCCGTGTCGGACGGAACTCCCAAATCAAACGGGAGCGGCACGTCCGTACCGGACGGCTCTGTCTGCGCCGCAGCCGAGACGGCAAAGGAAAATATCATGGCAATACAGAGGAGCAGGCTGATCATTCTTTTTTTGTTGATTTTCATATTTATCCCACTTTCATATTTTTTGTTTCAGGATCCTTACACCTATAGGTAGAAAAAAATCGCGGGATATTCGCTGAAGAATAAAAAAATCGAAAATCGCTCCCGCGGTTTGGTTTTGCAAAACTTGCGGTAACAGGTAGCACGGCGCACTGCGCCGTTTAAATTCTGCAACGATGGTAGAAATTTTGATAGAGACACATATTTTCCTCGTTGCGGAATTTTTATAATGGGGCGCTTCAGCGCCCACCGTATAGAAAGATGGAAAGATCAGCATGCTTTTCTCGGTTTTGGAATATGGGTAAGCCCTACGGGCATTTATCAGAAAATCATACGGCAAAGGGAAAACAGTACCTTTCCCCATATATCGCGGTTTTGCCGTATGATTAAACGGCAAATGTGCCGCCGTGTCCGGCGGACGGGACAGGCGGTGTATTTGCAGGAAGGGACACAGAGCATTGCGAAGCGCTCCAAGCGAGCAATGCGACAATGGCCCTGACCGTCTCGCAGTGTGCTGTGCTACCCGTTTTTGCAAATTCGTCCGTCGGGGCATATGCGGATTTCCGGAAAAGAGCCCTCGCGGCATAGCCGCTTCGGTCGGAACTAAAAATATGCCCCCGGCATATTTTTTTAACGCTCCGACTACCCGTTTTCGCAAATTTGTAGGGATGCCCATTGGGCATCCGTTGATTTTGCGTGTAATCTGGCGGACGGCCGATGGCCGTCCCTGTTATGTAAGGTCTCCAGTCAAGGGGCTGAACATAAAGTTAACAGACACTTAACAAACAGACCTGAATGTGT
>JAFVBH010000001.1 GCA_017480115.1 Clostridia bacterium | reverse complement strand
CCCCGGTATTTTCCGTTTGCCGCATGATTAAATGGCAAATGTGCCGCCGCGTCTGGCGGACGGGGCAGGCGGCGCATTTGCAGGAAGGGACACAGAGCATTGCGAAGCGCCCCAAGCGAGCAAGGCGACAATGTCCCTGACCGTCTCGCAGTGCGCCGTGCTACCCGTTACCGTCAATTCTATAAAACCAAATCGCGAAGCGATTTCCGCAATTATTCATTATTCATTTTTAATTTTAAATTCTGATTTAGCTGCTACGCAGCTAAATCAGAATTTAAATATTGACATCCCGCCGTCAAGAGATTAAAATACTTATATGGATTAAAATTCCGAACTATGAATTAAAGGAGATGAGATCAATGGACGCCGGACCCGGCAACAGTACCAATCACCGATGCAATAAGCAGCAAACAGCGGCTGTCCGTTTATCTCATGCGGGAAAATAACGGCGACAGTTGCGCCTGCTCCTTATTGTCTTTGGTGTTCCAAGGAAATAGGGAGGTTTTTCTTTTATGAAGGACGAGATCATTGAACTGATTTCAAAAAAGAAATACAAGAGCCTTTACGATCTTTTGGACGTCATGAATGAAGTGGATATTTCCGCGCTGATGACGGAACTGAATCAGGAGGAGCTTGTAAAAGTATTCCGGCTGCTTTCCAAGGATAAGGCAGTCGATGTGTTCGCGGAGATGGATCCCGACGATCAGGAAAAACTGATCGAAAGTCTGACGGATAACGAGCTGCAAAAAGTCATCAGCGAAATGTATCTGGACGATACCGTTGACCTGATCAGCGAAATGCCGTCCACGGTGGTCAAGCGTATTTTAAGAGCCACGACGCCTGATCACCGTCGGGAGATTAACGAGTTGTTGAAATATCCCGAGGACAGCGCCGGCAGCATTATGACCACGGAGTTTGTGGAGCTGCACAGCGATATGACTGTACGCGACGCGATTGATGATATTCGCCGCGAGGCGATCGACAAGGAGACCGTTTATACCTGCTATGTTTTGGACGCGACCCGTCATTTGCAGGGGATCGTGACCGTGAAGGATCTGCTGATCTCCGATTATGATGTCGTGATCCGGGATATTATGGAGGAGAATATCATCTCCGCTAAGACGCTGGACGATCAGGAAGAGGTCGCCAAGCTGTTTGATAAATATAATTTCCTTGCGCTGCCCGTGGTGGATTCCGAAAACCGTCTTGTCGGTATTGTCACCGTTGACGACGCGATTGACGTTTTGCAGGAGGAAAATGCCGAGGACTTCGAGCTGATGGGTGCGGTCATTCCCAACGATGAGACTTATTTTAAAACATCGGTATTTAAGCATGCGCTGCACCGGCTGCCGTGGCTCGCGCTGCTGATGATCTCGGCGATCATCTCCGGCTTTATTTTGCAGAAGTATGAAACGGTGTTCGCCGCGTTCCCCCTGCTTGTTATTCTTTTAACAAATATTACAGATACCGGCGGCAACAGCGGCACGCAGTCGTCCACGCTGATTATCCGCGGTCTTGCCACCGACGAGATCACGCTGAAGGATTATCTGCGCGTAGTGTGGAAAGAATTTCGCATCGGCTTGGTCTGCTCGGTGGTATTGGCGATCGTTAACGGCTTGCGTGTATATTTGCAATATAAAAACAGCGCCGAGGCAAATTATGCCCAGACCGCTCTGCCGGTGGCGATCATCGTCGCGCTGACTATGGTCTGCGTCGTGATCGTGGCAAAGCTGCTGGGCGCGAGTCTGCCGATGCTGGCAAAGCTGGTGCATCTGGATCCCGCCATTATGGCGACGCCGTTTTTAACGACGCTTGTGGACGCGGTGGCGGTGCTGTTGTATTTTGCCATAGCTGCTCGCGTTCTGACTGTATTTTTCCCTGCCGCCGTGCTGGGCTGAAAGGAACATGCATTTGAAACTGAATTTTGCCGCCCCCTGTTTGTTCGGTCTGGAAGCGCCGCTTGCGGACGAGCTTCGGGAGATGGGCGCTGAGAATGTGACCGCCGAAAACGGCAGAGTGCTGTTTTCCGGCGACGAGGCCATGCTGGCGCGGGCGAATATCCGCTCCCGTTATGCGGAACGGATCGCCGTGGTGATCGGCTCCTTTGAAGCCCACACCTTTGATCAGCTGTTTGAGCATACGAAAAAATATCACTGGGAGCAGTGGATCGGCAAGCAGGATTGCTTTCCGGTCAAGGGGTACTCGCTTTCGTCCGATCTGCACTCTGTCAGCGATTGTCAGGCGATCATCAAAAAAGCGGTCGTCGAGGCGTTAAAAAGCAAATATCACATTCCGTGGTTTCAGGAAACGGGAACGACCTATCAGATCAGCTTCTCGATTTTAAAAAACCGGGTGACGCTGATGCTGGATGCCACCGGCGTCGGTTTGCATAAGCGGGGATATCGCCCCGCTGCCAATGCCGCCCCCATCAAGGAGACGCTGGCTGCCGCGCTGTGCAACTTTGCCAGATTGCGGCACTACCACACGCTGTACGACCCCATGTGCGGCTCCGGCACCATTGCCGTGGAGGGCGCGCTGCTGGCAAACAATATCGCGCCCGGCAAAAATCGCAGTTTTGCTGCCGAAAAATGGCAGCAGATCCCCCAGAGGATCTGGCGCAGCGAACGGGAAGCCGCCGTTGCGGACGAGCGGATTTCCGACGAATTTATGTGCTTTGCCTCGGATATTGACCGCCGCGCTGTGGAGCTGGCGACGGGAAACGCGAAACGCGCGGGCGTGGACAAGCTGATCCGCTTTTCGGTTGCGGACATCAAGGATTTTGCCCCATCCACCGAGCGCGGAACGCTGATCGTCAACCCGCCCTACGGCGAGCGTCTGATGGACGTTGCCGCCGCCGAGGCGTTGTATCGGGACATGGGCAGGCTGTTTGAAGCGAAAAAAGGCTGGAGCTATAATATCATTACGGCGGACGAGGATTTTGAAAAGGTGTTCGGCAGACGTGCCGACAAACGCAGAAAGCTTTATAACGGCATGATAAAATGTCAATACTATATGTATTTCAGGTAAAAAGGAGAGGTGCATGGTGAAACACATTTTTATTGTGAACCCGCATGCGGGCAAGGGCAAGGGCGCGGCGCGTATTCTGCCGCAGATCGATTCCGTTTGCAAGGCGCGCGGTCTGGACTATGAGATCCATATGACGACCGCTCCCGGCGAAGGAGAGACCTATACCCGCGCACAGGCGCAGACCGGCACGCATATCCGTTTTTACGCCTGTGGCGGCGACGGTACGCTGTATGACGTCTTTAACGGCGTTATCGGCTGTGACAATGCGGAGGTTGCCTGTATTCCCATGGGCTCCGGCAACGACTTTATCCGGCTGTTCGGCGATCATGAACAGCTGGCGGATATAGGCGCGCAGATCGACGGCACGCCCGTCGCGCTGGACGTGATCGACTGCAACGGAAAGATCGCGATCAATCAATGCTCCATGGGCTTTGACGCCAATGTTTGCGACAAACAGGCGAGCTTTAAGAAAATTCCGTGGCTCAAGGGCGAGAGCGCCTATGTTGCCGCGCTGCTGTATTGTTTTATCAATATGAAAGGGCAGGATTTCACCATTCAACTGGACGACGACCCGCCCATGACCATGAATGTGCTGTTCTGCTACGTGGGCAACAGTCGCTGGTACGGCGGCGGCTTCATGGCTGCGCCGCTGGCAATGCCCGACGACGGACTTCTGGACGTGGTGATCGTCCGCAAGGATATTCCGAAGATCAAGTTCCTCGGGCTTATCAATGATTATAAGAGCGGCAAGCACCTGTCTTGGGACCGCACCTATTTTAAGCGCGCCAGACGCGTGCGCGTCAGCAGCAATAATACGGAGGTCGTCAACGTGGACGGCGAAATCCAGTATACAAAACACGCGGAAATGAAGCTGCTGGACAAAGCGGTAAAGTTTGTCGTTCCCGCAAATTCCACCTATTTTGCCGACGTGAAAAGCGGGAAAATCAGCAGCAAGCGTCCGATCGAGAAGTAATAACGACTGTATGCGGCGCAAGGCGTTTGCGCCATATGCGCAAGTTTTTTTCACAAAATACTGAAAAAAGGTTGACATCGACGGCGGAAGAATGTATAATAGCTCTTGCCTGTTGAGGGCATGGTTGTTATTGCTGATATGGCTCAGGCGGTAGAGCGCATCCTTGGTAAGGATGAGGTCACCGGTTCGAATCCGGTTATCAGCTCCAGAAAAAAGACGATTGCATGGGCAATCGTCTTTTTTCTTTGCAGATTCAGCTGTTTTACATCGTATCATTGCGGTACAGAATCTGGGTGCCGGTATTTTCAAAAGCAAAGGGCACAAATTTATATGCCTGCATGCGCGAAAGCAGATGTTCGCGTTTTTCCTGCGGGACGTACAGCAGCATAAATCCGCCGCCGCCGGCGCCCAGCAGTTTCCCGCCCAAAGCGCCGCAGGCTTTCGCCTTTAGGTAGATCGCATCGATTGCATCATTGGTGATGCGGGAAGACAGGGTGCGCTTCAGCCGCCATGTATGATCCAGCAGCCTTCCAAATTCGTCCATATCTCCATTTATCAGAATTTCCTGCGCAATGTCCGCAAGCGCCTTCATTTCGTTCAGTTGGGCAAGCGTCGCGGGAATATTCTGTTTTTGCTCCCGGGCAACAATGCCGGAAACATGGGTGAAACCGGTAAAAAGCAAAAGAAGCTGATTTTGAAAAGCATCTGCCCGCGCTTTTGAAATCTGAATCGGCAGAACTTCATAGCCGTCGGCAGTGAAATTCAATCGGTTAAAGCCGCCGAACGCCGCCGCCAGCTGATCCTGTACGCCGCCCGCTTCGCCGCAGCGCTCCCGTTCCAGATAAATGGCTTCCTTTGCAAGCGTCATACGGTCAGGGTATTCCCCCCGCAAGGCGTGCAGTCCCTGCAGCAAGCCCACCGCGAAGGCGGAGCTGGAGCCGATTCCGGAGCAAGCGGGTAAATCGGCGTCATAACTGATCTGTATGCGTTCTGTCGGCAGATACTGCAATGCTTCCCGTACCAGCGGATGCTGCAGCTCCTCCGGCGCGTTAAAACGCTCAATTTGCGAATAGGTGAGCTGACTTTGATATTCAAAAAACGGCGGCATGTGCCGCAGGGTAAGATAGCAGTACTTGTCAATGGTGGTGGACAGGACGCTGCCGCCGTAAGCGGAAAAATATTCCGTAAAATCCGTGCCGCCGCCGAAAAAAGACATGCGAAACGGGGTGCGCACGATCAGCATATATCTTCCTCCCATCGAAGTTCCCGTAGCCCCAGCAGACGCTTTAACAGCGTATTGTCCATGACTGCTGAAGACGCCCGTTGATCCTTGAAAAATTTTTCTCCCTGTGTTTCCGTAATTTTTTTAACAAGAGAGGTCGGCGCATGAAATTTCTTTGCCAGCGCGCAGCCCATTTCATATTTGCTGTAGCTCTGATCACCGCCGAGATTGATAACGTCGGGGATTCGATCCCGAGGCAGCAGCGACAGGGAAAACAGCAATGCCGCCGCCTGCCGATAACTCAGAACAGAGCGGCGCATACCGTCGATCATCTCAATCGGCTCGCCGTTTTCGAGTTTTTCCCGAATCGTATCATAAAAATGGGGCTTATCCGGAAACGGTGACGGACCCAACATAAAGGGCAATCGTACCGCTGTAAAACCATATGCGCGTATGATGGCTTCTGCTTCCGCTTTTTGGCGACCGTAAATGTTGACGGGGTGCAGCGGCGTTTCTTCTCTGAATTGCGGGCAGTCCGCGGTCTGTTCCCCGTAAACGCAGTCCGTGGAGGCAAAAAACAGCGTTTGTATGTTCGGTACGGTGTGCAGAAAATCCCGCAGCGCGTCAATATTGATTCTGTATGCGTCCGCCGGGTGTTCAAAAATATAATCAATATTGTGGCATGCCGCGAAATAAAACACAGTCAGCGGTGCGCCGCCGCATGCCGTCGCCAGCCGCTGCAGATCGCCATGCCGGGTAATATCACAAGATATCCACGTCACACCGCTGACCGGCAGCATATGCGCCTGATCACGCACCGTAGCAAGAAGCGGCGCGTCAGTGTTTGCCGCCGTATATTTTAACAGAGCGCTGCCTAAAAAGCCGCTGCCTACGATCAATCGCATAGGATCCGTCCTTTATTTTTTCTGTTCCACAGTTATTTCCTGCGCGTTATAAACAGTTGCGCCGCGACGTCTGCCGAACCATACAATCTCCTTTGCATACGCTGGTATGCTGTCGTATCGCGTGCGTGGCTGTATACGGACGGTCGTTTGCAAACTTTTCAAGGGCGCATAATTTCCCTTGATGATACTGTCAAAATAGGCGGGAAAATCATAGTCAAATATGCCGTGTTCCTCCGTGACGAAAGGCTTTCGGAGAATCAGCTTCTGATACCGCATCAGCTGCTCAAAAAAAGCGGGAGAAAGATCAAACCGCATCAAATAAGGCACAAGCGCCTCCATGCAGGCGTCGAGATCGCTGATGATCTCCAAAAACGCGCCCTCCTCAAAGAACCATGTCACATTGCCGAAGCTTTTGTTATAATAGTTCCAGTCGCCTGCAAGGGAATTTTCATATTTTGTCTGAAAGCTGTGCCAGAGATCGCTGAGCTTACCGCTGCCGTTCATGATATAGGATAATAAACCGTTATAAAAATCGTAATAGGAGGCGATATGCTCCGAATATAAATACAGCGCAAAGCAGCGTAAAACGCCTAGGCTGTGAAAGCATTGAATACAGGCGGAGAACAGTTGTGCGGATACCCAGTCGTCGGGGGGCATGGTGGCGGTGGAGCGGACAAGGTAGGAGTATTCCTGCACCTCCTCGTCCTGTTTCGGCGCGCTGTGTATATGGTTAAAGGCGACCTTAATCACTTGAATGCCGTGTTTTTTGATATAGTCCGGCTGCGCCATGTCGGAGTTCGGCAGCATTTCACAGGTGTAAATGCTCAGGGAATTGTGCTGCCCGCTTTCTAAAATTTTACAGATCCCCGCACAGAAGCTCTCTCTGGTTTCACCGGGCAAGCCCAAGATCAACTCAGAGTAGGCGGGAATGCCCGCCTCGTTGTATTTTTTCAACAAGGCGGAAAAATGCTCCATCGTCAGATTTTTTCTGCCGATGTTTTTCAGCGCTGTCGGAGAGAGAGTCTGATAGGAGATCGTCGCCCCCTTGTCCATACCCACGCGATTGAGCGCGCAACAAATTTCAAACACCCGATCCGCGCTGTTTTTTTCATAACATGTGCGAAATACCTCCGGGTATCCGTATTTTTTTTTAGCGGCAATCAACGCCTCGGTAATGTCGGAATCCCTCGAAAACATGCCGAAATTGGAATCCGCGCCGAAACAGTAGGCGATTTTATGTATACCGAACCATTCTATTTCTGCGGTGATTTTTTCCATGGGAAAAAACCGCATTTTTTTCCCGCTGACCCAATCGCAGTAGGTGCAGGCATACGGACAGCCCCGATTGGTTTCCAGAACCGCTAAAAACTCTTTGTCGGGGTTTTCCCGCATGATTTTATCAAATACATGCGTAAGATACGGCGACGGGTATGGCAAATCCTTTTCGATGCATTGCCGGGGCGTGCGGGTGATCCTATGATCCGCATCACGGTACGCGATGGCGTGTACGTTTTGCAGACGGCTGTCCGCAAGACCGTGCAGCAGCTCGGCGAAGGTGGCTTCCCCTTCCCCGAACATCAAGAAATCAATCGCGGGGCATTCTGATAATAATCCTGCGTCTTCGCTGACGCTATGGCCGCCGAAAACAATGATGCAGCGGGGGTATATTTCCTTTACCCGCGTTGCCAGCGCTTTGTTATATTCTATATTCCATACGCTGCAGGAGAACGCGACAAGGTACGGCTCCTGTATTTTGCCGAGCGCAGTCGCCAAGCGCTCGCGTTGAAAAATAATATCCGTAAATTCATATTCACTTTGTATCCAGGGATCCGCCTGACAGTTGGCGATGATCGTTCCCGCCGCGTACGGCAGGTAAACCGATCCGTCAAACGCAAATCCCACCTGCACAAAATAAATTTTTTTCATTGGCAGCCTCCGATGGTCGGCGTATATGCGCGGATGTCATTCCATATTCCAAGCAATTGCGTTTTTATGACTGCGCATCTGCTATAATATCACTCATATCCATACAGTGAATTTTAAGAATCACTCTGTAATAGTCGGCTAATTCACGAAACGGCGCGTGGGAGCGACCTTCCTGCCGGGTATTGTCAATACAGGGAATCTCAAGAAATTGACGCCCCAGCTTAACCAATTTAAATTGCAGCTCCGGTATGATTGTAAAACCGTTTTCCTGCAATTTAATTCCTCTGTATGCTGTGATCGGCGCGATTTGAATAATATTCGTAAAGTCCGTTAAATCGGATTTAAAAAGAGCGGAAAACATCTTTTGGGAAAGAAAGTTGACAACTTTTCGTATTGGATTATAGCCGTGAAAACTGCCTTTTTGCAACCATCTGCTGGTAGATATAATTTTTTCCGAATACTTGTGGGACAAACGCACCATTTCGGGGAATACCGCCGGATCGGCGCCGCCGCCGTCGCCGGTCCAAATGACGATATGTGTGCCCCGGACTGCCTGAATCGCCTCTCTGATCGCATATCCGAGCCCGTCCCCGCTCTGAATGATATATCTGCAATCGGGGCGCTTGCAAATATCCTCTACGACCGCCAGGCACGCGGGGGTGCAATTCCGTGATAACATAAACAGATATTCACAGGCAGCGTCTGCGGCTGCCAGCTTGTTAAACGTATTGCGCAGGGAATAGGTCTCGTCAACGGCAAGAATGACCACCGACAGCCGGTATGCTTCCATCACCCATCGTCCTTTACAAAAATCAATCGTTATAAATATCCTTTGTGCCGTCTGCGTGCTCGACGCAGTCTGTATACAGCACGACAAGGTAGGTGTCCTCTAAGTAGGTAAAGTAATGTTTAACATTTGCCGGGATCAGAAACATATCGCCGCCGGTAAAGGTTTGTTCCTCCCGGGCGTCGCCGCAGGCAGCGGCAACCCTGATTCGTCCCGCGATCACATAAAAGGCTTCATCGTTGTCCTTGTGGTAATGCCAATTGCCCCGGACGGCGCCTTTTTTTGTAAACACGGCGTTGACCTGCCGGTATCCCTCGCGGACGATCTGCGTCAGTGTGCCGCGGTCGTCGGCAAAGAAAAAATCCGGCTCTAATATTTCAATCAATTGCATGAAACTCACACATTTCCGTAAAAGGAGTTTTTTATGATCGAATACACCTTGATCAGTTCCTCAATGCCGTCATCAATGGAATACTGCGGACGGAACCCCATACCCTCGATCCGCGCATTGGATACAAGGTAGTTTCGCTTGTCAGGATCCGCGCCGACAGGGGCTTCCATATAGGTAAACGCAGGAAGATGCTCCTTGATCTTTGCGCATAGCTCCAGCTTGGAGAGATTCGCGTCGCTCAGACCGCAATTATAGGTCTGTCCCTGCATTTTATCAAAATGCTCCATGGTGAATATGAAGGCGTTTGCAGCGTCGCGGACATGCAGATAGTTGCGCATAAACTTCCCTTCAAAAACGATCAGCGAACGGTCAAATACCGCGCGGTAAACGAAATCGTTGACCAAAAGATCGATTCTCATACGGGGCGACGCGCCGAACAACGTGGCAAACCGGAAGGCTGCGGAATCACCCGCCTGTAAAATAGCAGCCTCGGCAGCCATTTTCGTTTTTCCATAAAGAGATATGGGAGAAATGGGGGATGCCTCGGTGCAGTAGGATTGCCCCTGTCCAAGACCGTAACCGCTGTTGGTGCAGGGAAAAATGATTTTTTGCCCTTTTTGCCGCAGTCTGAGCAGCGTCTCCACCGCGCCGAGATTTGTAGTTGTTGCGGCGACGGCGTCCCGATCGCAAACGGGGAATCCTACCAGCGCAGCCAACGGAAAGATGAAATCCTTGTTGTCCAGCGCCTTTTGCAGTATCGCTTCATTGCGGCAGTCGCCGTTCATCACGGTAAAGGTATCGTATTTGCAGCAATCGATCAGCGACGCCTGCCGGTACAGAAAATTGTCCAGCACCGTGACCCGGTGCCCCCGCGCCAATAAGGCAGGGACAAGAACAGAACCGATATAACCGGCGCCGCCGGTAACCAAAATGTTTGCCATACAATACCCCACCGCTATTTTTTAAACATAAATACCAAATCTAATCTGAATTTTATCATACGGCAAAATGATTGTCAAGCGTCGCACAGTCTGAAATCCCGGCGTCGGCAGGGTTGTAAAGCCGCGTTTTTTGTGCTAAACTGAAAACAATCATCGGCAAGGAGGCGCGCTATGAAAGCTGTGATTTTGGCAGGCGGCAGGGGCAGCCGTATCGCCGCTGAATATCCGGATATACCCAAGCCCATGATCCCCGTTTGCGGAAAGCCCGTCTTGCAGCACCAGATCGAGACGCTGCGGAAAGAAGGCGTTCGGGAATTTATACTTGTGACGGGGTACCTCGGTGAACGGATTGAAGCATATTTCGGTGACGGCAGCGCTTTTGGTGTACACATTACTTATTATCGGGAGCCTTTGCCCTTGGGGACGGCGGGGGCGCTGTTCTCGCTGGGACTTCCGGAGGATTTTCTGCTTTGCGGCGGCGATCTGATCTTTGATTTTTCTCTTCGTGATATGGTCGCATTTCATGAGAAAAATAACGCGCTTGCCACGTTATTGGCGCACCCCAACGACCACCCCTTTGACAGCACGCTGATCCGCGCGGAGGAAAGCGGCAGGATAAACGCGTTGATATCGAAAGAGGAAACGCCTGCCGCCTGCGCGAATCTCTGCAACGCGGGAATACAACTGCTTTCTCCGCGCCTGTTGGACTTGTACCGCGCGGACGGCTATGCCGATCTTGACCGCGATCTGCTGCGTCCGGCTCTGGCAACGAGGCGACTTTTCGCTTATCGCAGCTATGAATACGTGCGCGATATGGGCACGCCGACGCGTTTGCGCGCGGTGCAGGCGGACATACGGGCAGGCATTGTCGCCGCGAAACATAGAAAAAACTTGCAGCGTGCAGTGTTTTTAGACCGGGACGGCACGGTCAATGTTTACAAGGGGTTGATTACTGACCCGCAGGCGCTGGAGCTGATCCCCGGCGCCGCAGCGGCGATTCGTCGCATGAATAAAGCCGGATATTTGGTTGTTATCATCACCAATCAGCCGGTTATCGCGCGGGGAGATTGCACGCTTGCCGAGCTGCGGCGGATTCACGACCGGCTGGAGACGTTGTTAGGCGCGCAGGGGGCGTATATCGACGGGTTGTATTTCTGTCCCCATTACCCGGAGCCGGGGTTTCCCGGAGAAATTTTGGAATACAAGATCAAATGCGACTGCCGCAAGCCCGCGCCAGGCATGCTGCTGCGCGCGGCGGAAGAACTGCATATTGATCTCTCGGCGTCCTATATGGTCGGGGATAACCCCATCGACGCCGAGGCGGGGATTAACGCCGGCTGCAAGCCCATATTTTTACGATGCGGAAAGCAGTGTCCCGCGCCGACGGGCGTGCCTGTATTTGACGATCTGAAACAGTTTTCCGATACGCTGTCGGCAGAGAAAAGAACTTGATATCACTGCGCACAGTTGCATGTATATACTGCATAAAAAAATAGCAATTGACAAATGTTTGAAAAAATATTACACTTAAATAAATTATAAAATCATCTGTATATGTTTAGGAGTGATAGTATGCCGCAGGTTGTTGTTGATTACGCCCGTAAGTACGGAGATCTTTCTTTCAAAGAGCTTCCGTTCCGTCCAAACGACTGTTTTGTGCTCTGCGCCGCGCTGTACGCGCCGATCGAAAAGGTCGTCACCGATGTGTTTGAAGCCGTGCCGGAAAAGACGTTCGGGCAGGCGATCGATGATTTTTACGCTTATCATGACCATAAAATTGAGCCGGTCGGGCTGTTGCTGAAGGATTCCCCGTTCCGTACGCTGCTGGTGCTGCGGAATTTCCACCGCTTTGCGGATATGAAGATCACCGGTTGCCGGTCTGTTTACAGCCTTGAAAATGTCGTGCAGTTCGCCGGTATGACGCTGCTGCCCGCAGACGACGATTTCATGATCGTATTGTTCCGCGGTACCGACGATACCATTGCCGGCTGGCAGGAGGATCTGGACATTCTCGCCAAGGGCGATATTCCGTCCCATCAGCTCTGCGTGGACTATCTGGAGGCTGCCGCCGCCGCGTATCCCGACAAGAAGATCATCGTTGCCGGGCATTCCAAGGGCGCGTATCTTGCGACCTATGCCGCGCTGCACTGCTCGCCGGAGGTCAGAAACAGGCTGATCGCCGTTTACAATAACGACGGCCCCGGCTTTAATACCGCCGACGTGATCCACAGCGCCGAATTTGAGGCGATCAAGCCCATTTACAAGCACTTCGTTCCCGAATCCTCGCTGGTCGGCATGCTGCTGTACCATGACGACGATTATGAGGTCGTCAAGTCCAGCGTTATTTTGCCGCCGTTTCAGCACGACGCGCATACCTGGCGCGTGAACGGTACCGAACCGGATTTCCGCCCCGAGCTGACCTTCATCGGCAAGGTGAACGATAAATTCTTCGGCGGCATACTGCCGAAGCTTGACGCGGAAAAGATCGCGGCAATGTATGAGATCGTGACCACGGTACTGTATGCGCCCGGCGTTGAAACGCTGCTGGAGCTTGGTTCGGATCTGGGCGCTTCCGCGGTGAAAATGGCAAAGTCGTTTAAAACCGTCTCCAAGCCCGCGAAAAAGGCGTTGGTCGGCATGGTTGGAGATTTCGTCTCCGTCGCAGCCAAAGCGGTCGTAACCGTCGCCGGGGAAGCGAAAAAAGTAAAGAAAGTTCCCGCAATGATCAAAGAATTAGTTTGATCGAAATATTGATACATAACATCATATCCGCATCGGCTGCATTTTGCGGCGGGTGCGGATATATTTTCTGAAACTTCTGACCGGACCGCAACAATTTCTTAACATCGGTATGCGACAATCAATAATAGCAGGAGATGATTGCAATGATTAAAATACTGGTTGTGGAGGACGATGCGGAGCTGAATAAAACGCTGCGTATGTTTTTAAAACGAAACGGATATGAAACAAAGGGCTGCCTGAACGCGGCGGACGCCTACGACGCGATGTACGATACGGTCTACGATCTGATTATATCTGACATTATGATGCCGGATATAGACGGATATGAATTTGCCGCCGCCGTGCGGGGCATCAACCGGGAGATTCCGATTCTCTTTGTCACGGCGCTGGACGATTTTGCGTCCAAGGAAAAGGGCTTTCACGCGGGCATTGACGATTATATGGTCAAACCCATCAATCTCAATGAGCTGCTGCTGCGTATCTCCGCGTTGCTGCGCAGGGCGAAAATCGCGCAGGAAAAAACAATTACCGTGGGCGATTTCCGCATGAATTCGGACGAGCATACCGCTTATCTGGGCGATCGGGAAATTGTTCTGACTGCAAGAGAATTTAAACTGCTCTACAAGTTACTGTCCTACCCCAAAAAGACCTTTACCCGTGCAAATTTGATGGACGAGTTTTGGGGGGCGGATTCCGATTCAAGCCCCCGTACCGTGGACGTTTATATTACCAAGCTGCGGGACAAGCTGTCCGCCTGTGAGGATTTTGAAATCGTGACTGTGCATGGTCTGGGATATAAGGCGGTGTTAAAATGAAAAAAGGACAAAGGGTGTTGTACGTTATCATCAGGTTCCTGTTGTTGTTCCTGACGGGCGGTTTTTTCGTGTCAGTGTCGTTTTTTGTGTTTTGGCGAACCATGCCGCCGATGGAGGTGGATATTATCCGCACGAACGCAAGATATACCTTTTTAAACCTGCTCTTTGTATGCGCGCTGTTTGCCGCCGTCAACGTGCTTTATCGGCGGTTGACCGTTGAACGCAATATCGAGCGGATCACCGGTTCGCTCGAAAAGATCATGCACGGCGATTTTCGGGAACGGATCAAACCCATCAAAGACCCATTGGGTAAAAATGAATTTAATCCTATTATCAATGGAATTAACTTGCTGGCGCAGGAGCTCTCCGGCGTGGAGACGCTGCGCAGCGATTTTATCGCCAACGTTTCCCATGAGCTGAAAACCCCGCTGACCGTGATCGGTAATTACGGCACGCTGCTGCAGGATCCGGAGCTGAGCGAGGAAAAGCGGCTGGAATACGCGGCTGCGATCACTCGTTCCGCAACCGCGCTGGGTGAACTGATCGTAAATATTTTACGGCTGAATAAGCTGGCGAATCAGAATATTTACCCTGAAAAACAGGTATACTGTCTGAGCGATCAGTTGTGCGAGTGTCTGCTGGTCTTTGAAAATGAATGGGAACGACGGCACATACAAATCGAGACGGCAATCAACGACGGTATTTGCGTGGATTCGGACGCGTCTTTGCTCAGCCTTGTTTGGAATAACTTGTTTTCCAATGCGCTGAAATTCACTGCGGACGGCGGCACGGTTTGCGTATCGCTCAAGGAAACGGCGGCGCGTGTCGAGGTGACGGTGGCAGATACCGGCTGCGGTATGTCAGAGGAGACAGTTGCGCATATTTTTGAAAAGTTTTATCAGGGGGATTCCTCCCACGCCACGCGCGGCAACGGTTTGGGGCTTGCCCTCGTTCGGCGGGCGCTGGACATTACCGGCGGCGAGATCAGCGTGCAAAGCGCGCCCGGCGCCGGGTCGAAATTTGTCGTGACGCTGGCAAAATCGGCAAATAAGACAAAAATATAACAAGCTGTATTTATATTTTATTCATATTTAATTTATAGGACAATGAATCGATTTTAACATAAGATTAACACTTTTCCTTTTTTATATATGGTAAACATATCAAAAAAGGAAAAGTCTTTTTTATCCTGTTGCAGATATGTGAATGAAAAATAAACAAGGGGCGAAATTGTTATGTTACCGGAAGTCGGCAATACCAACTGTTACGAATATCTGAAGCTTTGTACCGGCATTTATGACGACGTCTATATGATGCAGCATTTCGGGGTGAAATACCGCAAATCGGAAATGTTTCGCGACATTGACGCGCTGTCCGGCTATTTTCAGAAGGAGCTGGGGCTGAAGCGCGGCGACGTGTATACGGTATTTATGACCACGACCGTGCAGGGGATTCTCAGTTTTTATGCGCTGAATCAGATCGGCGTGATCGCGAATATCGTACACCCGCTGATGTCTTCGGAATTTCTGCGGGAGACGCTTGCCGACGTTCGCTCCAAGGGCGTGATGATTCTTGATCTGCTGTCTAAAGATCACGTCAAAACCATCAATGATTCCGGGCTGCCGTGCCTGGTGTGCCGCTCGTCGGATTATTCCGCAGGGGTAAAGCGGTTCGGAGCCAAGGCGGGAGAGCAGATCATCAAAGGTGTGTTTCCAAAATTTAAGAACGCGACTTATTACAGCGACGCGATTGCCATGGGCAGAACCTGTACGCCGGCAGTCAACAACGCCGACGATATTGCCGTTTATCTGAACGGCGGCGGCACGACGGGCAAGAGCAAGACCATTAAGCTGACAGGACGCGCGATCAACGAGCTGGTGCAGCGGGTGTCCGATCTGGACGAGATTCACGATCCCGGCAACGAGGCGGAGATCATCGTGCTGCCGATGTTCCATTGCTTCGGGCTGTGCGTGGCGATCCATATGGCGCTGTGCAATTCCGCGCGGATCATTCCTATGATGCAGTTTGACGCGCGTATTTTTAACCGCTTGGCAAGAAAAAATCTTGTGATCGGTTACGGCGGTATTCCGCTGATGTTCGCGAAGCTCATGAAAGAGAAACATTTTGACGGGCCGTGGCTGAAAAACGTCCGCCTGATGTTCTGCGGCGGCGACGACGTCAGCGACAGCTTCCTTGATGAGTTTAACGCGCATTACGAAAAGTGGGGCGCGGTCGGCAGACTACGGCAGGGGTACGGGCTGACGGAGATCGGCTCGGTCTGCACCACCAATACCAATACCGACTGCAAGCCCGGCTCTATCGGCAAGCCGCTGCGCGGCGTACGGGTGGAAATTTGGGACGACGAACATAAGCGCGTCCCCACCGGGGAGATCGGCGAGATCGCGATTGCGGGTCCCACCATCATGGCGGGCTATTATACGCAGGACGGCCCCGCGGATCTCGGGCTGTATACCGACGAGAGCGGTGAAAAGTGGGTGCTGTCCGGCGATCTCGGGTATCAGGACGAAGACGGTTATTTCTTCTTCGCGGGACGTAAAAAGCGCGTCATTATCATTTCCGGATACAACGTGTATCCCAACGATATTGAGAAAAAGATCGGCGATCTGGATTTTATCAAGGACGTTTGCGCCGTACAGGGCTGGCAGGGCGACAGAAGCATCGTGCGCCTGTACGCGTCGTTAAGAAAGCCCGGCGACGAGGAAAAATATAAAGAAACGATCCGCAAGACCTGTGCGGACAATTTCTCCAAGTTCTATATCCCCAGAGAGATCGTCTTTATGAAGGAGCTGCCCCAGACGCCGCTGATGAAGGTGGATTTTATGAAGCTTACGCAGCAAAGACCCGGCGATCCGGTCGTAAAATAAAGGGCGCAAGGTTGTATGGGAGGAAGCGCTTGATGAATAATGAATGATGAATGATTTCGGAAGCCGCCGACGGCTTGGATTCTGAAAATTCTGCATGAGAAGCTATGCTTGTAAATCCAATGCGCAGGCGTTCCGAAATCCCATCTTCCAAACTTCACTTCCCCCTTTAAGAAAGCGGCTTCGCCGCACGCCTTCGGCGGCGAAGCTACAAGCTTTCGGTTATGCCATCGCCGCTGCCCGAAGGGCTGGTTCGGCGGGCGCTAAAATTTTAAGCCGCTCGAAAGCGGCTTTCCTGTCAGATCGGAAGTATGCTGTTTTTTTCTCCTACCGGCGGGGTGTAGACCGAATCCTCCGGCGTATGCTGGGTCAGTTTCATGAAATCCACCTTCATCAGCGGGGTTTCCGGCAGCTTGTCCAGCTCGATGATCTCCCGCGGCAGAGAGAACTTGGAGAAGTGCCGTTCGATCTCGGTTCGCATGGTTTTTTCATATGCCGCGCGGTCGCCGTCTTTGTTTGCATAGGATACGAACATACGAATGATGGGCTTTTTTGTTTCTTTGTCAAAGCCCTTGACGCAGCAGACCTCGTGTACAAAGTCCAGTTCCGTCAGCCGTTTTTCGATGTCGCTTGGATAGACATTGTAGCCGGAGATAATAATAACGCGCTTTTTCCTGCCTGCAAAGAAGTAGAAGCCGTCTTTGTCTCGATAGCCCAGATCGCCGCTGCGTACCCATTTTACGCCGTCCGCGTCGGTGTAAAGACCCGCGCCGTCGCTGCCGTCCTCGGTATAATAGCCGGACATGACAGTGGGCCCGGCGATGACCAGTTCTCCGATCTCGCCCACCGGCAGGGGGTTACAGTTGTCGTCCCAAACGTCCATGCGTACGCCCTCAATGGGAACGCCGATGGAATTGGGCTTGAATACATCGTTGGAGCAGGTGCAGCAGACGGAGCCGACTTCCGTGAGTCCGTAGCCCTGCCGCAGCTTGCCCACCGCGCCCCATTTCTCCAGATGGCTGTTGAACTCGTCCAGCCATACCTGCGGCGCGTCGTCGCCGCCGCAAAATGAGAGGCGGATATTTTTCAGGCATTTATTGTCGAACCGCTTGTCCTCCATCAGCTTCTTGAACATTACGGGAATGCCGAGAATGCCGACGACGCAGTTTTTTCGCATCAGGCGGTTAAACAGCTTCGCGTCAAAATTCATCATGGGGATCAGCCGCGCGCCGTTGCACATGGCCATATGCATGGCGACGGACAGTCCGAAGCAGTGGAACAGCGGCAGCACGATAATCTCCGCCTCTTCGCCCGGACGGTGGATACGATCCAGTTTTGACATACGGTAAACGATCTCGTTGATCGCCCGGCTGGTCAGTTTGATGGTCTTGCTTTTACCGGTGGTGCCGCCGCCGTTTAAATAGACCGCCGTCTTGTCGCAATCGCAGTAATCCTTGACTTTTGCCTTTCGGAAACGTTGAATCGCTTTTAAGTATTCTTCACGGTTATTGATGCGGGGATATATTTTTTTTATGAGCGCTTCGCCGACAGCGGTGCCCGTGCCTTTCAGCGCACCGGCGTAATCGGAGCTGTGGCAAACCAGTATCGGCAGGTTCAGCTCGTTGAGCATATCTGTATATTTCTTCGCCAGCAGGTCAAGGATCATAACGCCCTTGGAATGCAGCTGTGTCACAGTTTCCTTTACCACGTCAGGCGGCAGCAGCGGGTGGATAAAGTTGATGATCACGCCGATCTTGTTCAGCGCGTAGAACGCAACAATGCTCTGTACCGTCGTAGGCATAAAGACCGAATATACGTCGCCCGGCTGCAAGCCCAGCTCGATGCGCATATAGGCGGCAAGGCTGTCCATATCGCTGATGATTCGTGTGTTGGAAAACCACTTGCCGAAATGCTGCTGGCAGTAGTATTCTCCGTATTCCTCCGTGCACGCTTTGTAATATTCGTAGCAGCTCATATCTCGCGGCTCGACCATAAAAACACCTCATAAAAAATTGATAGTCTTGTATTTTGTAGTTCATAAAATATTCACAAAAATACGATAACTTTATATTAATTGTAACAGCTGTTTTGTGCGTTTTCATCGTCCTGTATTTGTTTTTTATGGACTATTTGTACATAGTCCATAAATTGCCGATTTTGGACGATTGATAGCATATGTGAATTGTGTTATAATAGACAAAATTCAGAAGCAGCTTTTATAAGATTTAAAATCTTGCAGAGGTGGTTGCTGTGCAAACGAGCTTGCACGACGAGCATACGGGGACGCTGGCTCTGGCTTATGATCCCTTTGTGCTGACGACCGGACGGTTTGCCCCCGGTCAGGCGGATCGCTACTGTGCCGCGCAGACGGGCGCGGACAGATGCTCCCTCGGGCTTGCGGAACTGATGTATTACCGCGGCGACGTGCAGCGGGCGTCAAAGGAATTTGTCCGCCTGACGGCAAGCGAGGACAGCGCCACAGTGATGGCGTCGATTCTCTGCCGTTCGATCTGCGCGCTGTCCGGCGGCGATATTCATGATATTCTGGACAGCTACGACAGTGCGAAAGCGCTCAGCGCCGCATTGTCCGCTGATGAACCGATGCGGAAGATGAGCGATTTTTTTCTGCTGTACTTTAATATTTTGATTAACAATGTGCCGGATATTCATTTCCCCGCAGTGGGCGTCAACGCGTTCTCTGTGCCGCAGTCGCTGAAACCCATGGCGTTTTACGCATACGCGCATTATTTAATAGAAACCGGCGACATCGGCAGAGCGGTCGGTATGGCGGAGGGCGCGTTGATCTTTATGGAGAAGCCGTGTCCCGTTGCTGAAATTTATCTTTGTCTGATGGTCTCCATCGGTTATACGGTCAGATGTATTTGGGACAAGGCGGAGTATTATTTTCGCCACGCATGGGAACTGGCGAAACCGGACGGTTTGATCATGCCCTTTGCCGAGCATCGGGGCATGCTTTCCGGCATGCTGGAAAAATGTTTGCGCTATGAGGAGCCGCAGGCGTATAAAAAGATTCTGGAGCTGGCGAACAAATATCACAAACGGTGGGTTTTCGTCCATAATGCCCTGACCGGCGACCGGATCGCCGACAGCCTGACCGCCATCGAGTACAACGTCGCCTCCCTTGCCGCAAAGGAAATGACCAACAAAGAGATCGCGGATTTTCTCGGCATCACGGTCAACAGCGTGCGGGCGCATCTGCGCAATATTTTTAATAAGCTATGTATCGAGAGCCGAAAGGAGATCGGCGGGTACGTCATTTAATTTATGAAGGAGTGAAGATTCGTGGTTGAGATTCATGCTTATTTATGCAAAAACTGCGGATACTGTGTGAAGTTTTGTCCGAAGCAAATTCTGGAGATCGGCACACAGCGTAACCGGCACGGGCATTTTTACCCCCATCTGACGGACGCGGGGGCATGCATTTCCTGCGCGATCTGCGCGTCCATGTGTCCGGAGGGCGCAATTGAACTGCCGGAGAAAGGAGACGCCTGACCATGGGTGAAAAAAGATTTATGAAAGGCAATGAAGCCATTGCCGAAGCGGCTGTCCGCGCGGGCTGCCGTTTCTTCGCGGGGTATCCCATCACCCCGCAGAATGAGATCCCCGAATATCTTTCCCGGCGGCTGCCCGAGGTGGGCGGCGCTTACGTGCAGGGAGAAAGCGAGGTCGCCTCTGTCAATATGGTCTACGGCGCGGCGGCAATGGGAACTCGTTCCATGACCAGTTCCTCCGGTCCCGGCATCAGTCTGAAAGCGGAGGGCATCTCCTACCTTGCCGCCGCCATGCTGCCGGCTGTCATCGTGAATATCAGCCGCGGCGGACCGGGACTTGGCTCGATCCAGCCTGCGCAGTCAGATTACTTGCAGGCGACGAAAGCTCTCGGGCACGGCGGTTTTCATGCTATGGTGTTTGCCCCCAACTCTGCGCAGGAGGCGGCGGACATTATGTATGCGGCGTGGGACTATGCCGAGCGGGACAGAAATCCCGTATTGGTGCTGATGGACGGGTGCCTGGGCAATATCATGGAGGCGGTGGATCTGCCGCCCATGCGGGAGATTAAACCCGAGGATGCGCCGGAATGGAGCCTTTCCCGCCGTAACGGCAGGGATTATCAGGGCAACATCACGCCCATCTATACCGAGCCGATACTGGAGGGCATTAACGCCATGGCAGGCGAGATGTACAAGGCGTGGGAAGAAGACGACGTCAAGGTCGAGGAATTTATGGTGGAGGACGCCGAATACATTATTGTTGCCTACGGAATCGCGTCCAGAGTTTCCAAAGAGGCGGTGCTGAATCTGCGGGAAAAGGGGTTTAAGGTCGGCTTGATCCGCCCGATCACGCTGTATCCTTTTCCGAAAAAGAGCATCAGAAATCTTGATTATGACCGTGTAAAGGGCATCATTGATATTGAAATGACGATTCCCGCCCAGATGCGGGAGGATATCGAGCTGCAGGTCATGGGCAGATGCCCCGTGTATGAATACGGGCGCTCCGGCGGTTGCCTTTTAGACGACGACGGCGTTTACGACGCGATTTATGAGATCATAACGGGAGGTGACCGGTAATGGCTGTTTATAAAAGACCCGAACTGATTGCGGACGCGCCCAGCGGCTACTGTCCCGGGTGTCTGCATTCTCTGGCGACCAAGCTGGTTGCCGAAGCCATTGAGGAGCTGGGACAGGCGGATAATGCCTTGAATGTCATTTCAGTCGGCTGTTCGGCGCTGAATATCCTGTACTGGAGCGGCGATTTCCTGAGCGTCGCTCACGGCAGAGCGCCTGCGGCGGCGACCGGCATCAAGCGCACCAATCCCGAGCGTCTGGTATTCGCCTATCAGGGCGACGGCGATCTTGCCGCCATCGGTCTGGCGGAGATCATGTCCGCCGCCAACCGCGGGGAGAATTTTACCGTTGTATTCGCCAACAATCAGACCTACGGTATGACCGGCGGGCAAATGGCGCCTACCACCCTGATCGGGCAAAAGACCACCACGACCGTGTACGGCAGGGATCCCCAAACCACGGGGTATCCCATGAAGATGTGCGAGCTGATCTCCACGCTGGAAGCTCCCGTTTACGTGGCGCGCTTTGCCCTCAATTCCCCCAAGGGCGTCAACGACGCGCGAAAGGGGCTGAAAAAGGCGTTCCGTCTGCAAATGGAGGGCAAGGGCTTTACCTTTATCGAGCTGCTGACCAACTGCCCGACCAACTGGAAGATGACCCCCTTGCAGACGCTGGAGTATATGAACACCAATACGATCCCGTATTTTAAACCGGGCGTGTATAAGGATAAGGAGGCGCAGGCATGAAGCAGTCCTTTGTATTTTCCGGTTCCGGCGGGCAGGGGATCATGAGCGCGGGCATCACGCTGGCGCATACCGCCATCGACATGGGCAAGCACGCCACATATCTGCCGGAGTACGGACCCGAGCAGCGCGGCGGCAGCGCAAAGTGTACCGTTGTGATCAACGATGCGCCCATCGTTTCCCCGCTGCCCACCCGATGCGATAATCTGATCGTGATGAACGAGCAGGCGTACAGAAAATTCGGCGAGGACGTGAAGCCCGGCGGCGTGCTGCTGATCAATTCCAGCCGTATCCCGGCGCCGGAGACGCGTGACGACGTCACCGTGATCGCCGCCCCGGTCGACGATATTGCGCTGGAGTTGGGCAGCCCGAGGATCGCGAATACCGTGCTTCTCGGTATTTTGATCGGCGCGACGGAGATTGTGGCGAAAGAAACGCTGGCGCTTTCGCTTGAGGATAAGTTTAAGGAAAAGAAACCCGAAATATTGGAAATGAATATAAAAGCGCTTGACCGCGGCATAGCGATCGGCGCGCAACACAAACTAAAAGTATAAATTTTTTGGAGGTAACTTATTATGGCAAAAATCGGTATTGGCTCCTGGGCGGGCAAAATCAGCTTGAGAATTGCAAGAGGCGAGGTAAAATTCAATATCGCCGAGGACGAAAACGGCGAGTATAAGATCAAGGTCGATCTTCCCGGCGCGCTGAAAACCGCCAAGATCAGCTTTATGAATCTTAAAGAGGAGGGCGACGGAAAGACGCTTTCCGGCGAGGGCACGATCTCCGTATTGCCCGGCAGAAAGCTGACCGGCGCGTTTACCTTTGAAGAGGATTCCTTTGTGGGCGAGATCAAAGCGCCGGTTGTCGGCAAAATCAAGATCACGGACGGGCACAGAATTGCGGAATAATTTTTCATTGATTTAAATTCCGTAAAAGTGGTGTTATTATGAAAGAGACAAAAACTCTGATCGTCGGCGCGGGCGCCATCGGCGGTACGCTGGCGGTATTGATGAACCATGGCGGTTATCCCGCCGACGTGCTTGAGATTGCGCCCGGCGCTGCGGAAAAAATCGCCAAGCAGGGATTGCGTCTTACGGGCGCGCGGGGCGATGTGCGCGCATTCCCGAACGTCTACAGCAGCGTGGAAATGCTGGACAAAACCTATGATATTGTAATTATCGCCGTAAAATATATGCATTTGCAGGCGGTCGCGGAAAGTATTCTGCCACTGATCCATCAATGCTCCCTTGTGGTCGGCATGCAGAACGGTATCTGCACCGACGAGCTGGCGCAGATCGTCGGCGAGGAGCGGGCTGTGGGCTGTATGATCGGCTTCGGCGCCACCAAGCACAGCGATACCGAGATCGAGATGACCAGCGGCGGCGAGATGTACATCGGTATGCCGAACGGCGCTCACCCGGGCATTCTCGACGATCTTTGCACCATGTACAGCTGCGTTGTCAAAACAAAAATATCGGACGAGATCGTCCGTCGGCAGTTTTCCAAGCTTATCATCAATTGCTGCATCAACGCGACGGCGGCGATCACCGGAAAAACGCTCGGTGAAATTTTGGACGATAAACGGGCGCAGGATCTGTTTCTTGCCATCGCCCGCGAGGGCATGGACGTGGCGGACGTCATGAAAATCAAAGTGCCCAAATATGGGCTGCTGCTGGATTACCGCCTGCTGCGGCTTTCCAACGCGTCGTGGTATAACGGCGTCTGCAAGCGGGTCGTCAAACTGGTGGGAAAGGGCAAATACGCCGTCGTTAAGCCCTCAACGCTGCAATCCCTGCTGCACGGCGAAAAGACGGAAGTGGATATTTTCAACGGCTGGCTGGCGCGAAAAGCGGAGGAGAACGGCATCAAAGCCCCCGTCAACGCCCTGCTGACAAAAATGATCCATGAGCTGGAGACCGGCGCGCGGCAGATGACGCCGGAGAATCTGGAGGAATTTAAGGGAATGATATAAATTCTGATTTAGCTGCGCAGCAGCTAAATCAGAAATGAAAAATTAAAAATGAAGAATGAATAATTGCGGAAATCGCTGCGCGATTTGGATTTTTAAACAAATTAGCGGAAACGGGTAGCACGGCGCACTGCGCCGTTTAATCATGCGGCAAACGGAAAATACTGGGGAAAGGCACGATTTATCCTTTGTCGTATGATTTTCTAATAAATGCCCGCAGGGCTTAACCATATTCCAAAGCCGAAAAAGCATGCTGATCTACCCGGCTTTCCATACGGTGGGCGCTGTCGCGCCTCATTATAAAAATTCCGCAACGAGGGGTATATGTGCCTTTGTCAAAATTTCTACCGTCGTTGTGGAATTTAAACGGCGCAGTGCGCCGTGCTACCCGTTTCCGGCAATCAGTTCTAAAATCCAACTGCGAAGCGGTTCCACAATCATTCATCATTCACTATTCATTATTCATTAAATTCTGATTTATCGGGGCGTCCACGCCCCGATAAATCAGAATTTTCAGCTGTTGCGGCGGCAGGGGGATCTGTGTTATAATGATCCGGAAGAAAGGTGGTTGCCCATGGAGCGTTTCGCTTATATCCCCGCGATTTTGCCGGATTGGTACGCCGCACACGCGCGGGCTCTGCCATGGCGGCAGGATCGGGAGCCGTATCATGTCTGGATTTCCGAGATCATGTTACAGCAGACCCGCGTGGAGGCGGTGATCGGGTATTATCTGCGCTTTTTGCGGGAGCTGCCGACGGTACAGGCGCTTGCCGCCGTGGAGGACGATCAGCTGATGAAGCTGTGGGAGGGGCTGGGCTATTACAACCGCGCCCGCAACTTAAAAAAAGCCGCCCAACTGCTTGTGGAACGGTATCATGGAGTATTTCCCGCCGTCTATGATGAGATACGCGCGCTGCCCGGCGTCGGCGCGTATACGGCGGGCGCGATCGCGTCGATCTGCTTTGATCTGCCAACGCCCGCTGTGGACGGCAACGTCTTGCGCGTCTGCGCGCGGCTGAACGAGGACGGCAGAAATATCGACAAAGAGACGACCAAAAAGCAGGTCGCGGCGGAATTGCAGCCTCTGTACCGTCCCGGACTGTGCGGTATCCTGACGCAGAGCCTGATGGAGCTGGGCGCCTGCGTCTGCGTGCCTAACGGCAACCCGAAATGTACGGAATGTCCGCTGGCGGCGCACTGCCTTGCCAACGCGCATACCTCGTGGGCGGGCTTTCCGGTGCGGGACGCGAAAAAACAGCGCAAAAGAGTGGAGAAAACCGTATTATTCCTGAAATGCGGCGATCGTTACGCGGTCAGAAAGCGGAAATCTACGGGGCTTTTGGCGAACCTGTGGGAATTTCCCAACGTGGATACCGCGCCCGCTTCGGAGGATGACGCGCTTCGCCGCGCGGCGGAAATAGCCGCCGATTGGGGGACGTCGCCCGCGCAGCTGCTGATGCAGACCGCGTATACCCATATTTTTACCCATGTGGAGTGGCATATGACCTGCTATTATTTTGAATGTCGGGAGATGCCGGACGCATTCGTATGGGCGAGCGCCGCAGAGCTGCAAAATACGTACGCGCTGCCCTCGGCGTTCCGTCCGTTTTTGGACGCCGGCATGCAATTATAAGAATCTGACGATCGCCCCTAACGCTTCTTTGCCGAAGCGTCGGGGGGTTCTTTCTTCAAAGCTATTGACTTTTTCTTTTTTGTATCCTATAATACTATAAACATACATGATTGATAGGAATTAAAATAAAGGAGAAAGAATAATGGCAAAAAGAACCTACGGGAAAGAATACGGCTTTATGACCCGCGCCGTGCATACGGGCAACGACGTAGACGGTGAAACCGGCGCGATCAAGCGCCCGATCACCATGGCAAACAGCTACGAGCTGCCCTATGACCCCACGGATATGAACTGGTCCGGCGCGGGGCAGACGCTGTATACCCGCAACGACGGCGCCAATCAGAACTATTTGCAGGAAAAGCTGGCGTCCCTCGAGGGCGGCGAGGACTGCATCGCGCTGGCAAGCGGTGTGGGCGCGCTGTCGGGGCTGTTTTTTGCGCTGCTGCAAAGCGGCGATCACGTAATTTTTTCCAGCGTGACCTATATCGCGGTCTACCGCCTGTTTAACGAGCTGTTCAATCATAAATTCGGGGTGGAGACGACCATTGTCGATACCACCGACCCGGAGAACGTCCGCGCGGCGATCCGCCCCAATACGAAGCTGATCCACATCGAAACGCCGGGCAACCCGACGCTGGGGATCACGGATATTCGCGCGCTGGCGGAGATTGCCCACGCCCACGGGATTTTACTGTCGGTGGACAATACCTTTGCCTCGCCCTATAATCAGCGTCCCCTCGAGCTGGGCGCGGATTTCTGCGTCGAGAGCCTGACAAAGTACATCAACGGGCACGGCGACGCGATGGGCGGCGCGATCATCGGGAAAAAAGAGCATCTCGACCTGATCCGCGCCCAGTCGCAGATCAATCTCGGCGCGACGATCTCGCCCTTTAACGCATGGCTGATTATGCGCGGCGCGGTCACACTGCCGCTGCGTATGAAGCAGCATAACGAGAACGCCCTCGCGGTGGCAAAGTGGCTGGAGGCGCAGCCCTGCGTCAGCTTTGTGGCGTACCCGGGATTAGAGAGCAGTCAGGGACACGAGATCGCAAAAAAGCAGATGGCGCCCGGCTTCGGCGGCATGCTGTCCTTCGGCTTGAAGGCGGATCACGATACCCACAACCGCTTCGTCTCCCATTTGAAGGTCATTACCTCCGCAGTCTCGCTGGGACATGACGAAAGCCTGATCGTGTTCCTCGGCGAGAACGATGAGCGGCAGTATCTGTATCCCGAGAAATTCCACAACGGGTTCTTCCGTTTCAGCGTCGGGATCGAGGACACGCAGGATCTTATCGATGATCTGAAGCAGGCGCTGGAAAAAACAGGTCTGCTGTAATCGGAAAGCTGCGAACGGAGCGCCGCGCGACGGTACTCCGTTTTTTCTGTATTCTTTGCGGATTTGCATGGCACGGCGGATATTGACTTTTTTCGGCGCAGGCACTATACTCTATGCAGATGGAAAAGAACGGGGAGCCGCCTATGATTTATCTTGATTACTGCGCGAATACGCCTGCCGACCCGCGGGTGCTGGAGGCGTTCGTGGACGCGGAACGCAAACTGATCGGCAATGCGAACGCCGCCCATGCCGCAGGCAGGGAAGCGGCGGCGCTGCTGGACGCGGCGACGGGCAGAATCGCGGCGATGCTGGGCGCTGCCCCGTCGGAGCTGATCTATACCTCCGGCGCCAGCGAGGCGAATAATCTCGCCGTAAAGGGGATCGCCCGGGCGCAGCGGCACGTCGGCAGGCACATCATTACAACGCCGCTGGAGCATGCCTCCGTCAGCGCGCCGTTGACCGCCTTGCAGGAGCAGGGCTGGGAGATCGACGTGGTCGCCATTGACCGCGGCGGAAAGATCGATCTTGCGCATTTGCGGCAGCTTTTGCGGCAGGATACGGCGCTGTTGACCGTCAGCGCCGTGGACAGCGAACTGGGCACGATCCAGCCCCTTGCGCAGATCGTGGAAATCTTAAAAGAATTTCCCGATTGTAAGCTGCATGTGGACGCGACGCAGGCGGTGGGGAAGCTGCCGCCTGCGCTTGCGGGCGTTGATACGATGAGTCTTTCCGCGCATAAATTCTACGGCTTGAACGGCGTGGGGCTGCTGTACAAGCGGGACGGGCTGGCGCTGGAACCGTTGATCCACGGCGGCAAAAGCACCACCATTTACCGCAGCGGCACGCCCACGGTCGCGCTGGATCACGCACTTGCCGCCGCAATGGCGTATGCGTTTTCGGAGGCGGACGCCCGGCTGGAGATCGTGAAAGCGCATCATGCGTTCTTGCGTACGGCGCTTGCCGCTTACGGGCAGGTGACGATCAACAGTCCCGCAGACGCAGTGCCGCATATTTTAAATCTCAGCGTGCGGGGGATAAAGGGCGCGGCGTTTCAGGCGGCGCTGGCGGAAAAAGGCGTTTGCGTTTCCGTAAAATCCGCCTGTTCGTCCGACGGCTTGCCCTCCCGCGCGGTTTACGCCGTCAGTCGGGACAGAAAAACAGCCCTGTCCGCGTGGCGGATCAGCCTGAGCCATCTGACGACGCGGGAAGAGCTTTCGGAATTTTTGAAAATTTTTGATACCTGTATAAAGGAGCTGACATAATGGAACAGGCGGCCGCGACGTGGCATATCACCGACGAATTTTACGACAGCCTTTGGACGCCGTTCCGGCAGGCGATCGGCGATTACGCGCTGATCGCACCCGGCGATCGGATCGCCGTCTGCATCTCCGGCGGCAAGGATTCCATGCTGATGGCGAAGCTGATGCAGCTCTATCAGCGCGCCGCCGAGATCCCGTTCGAGGTCGTTTATTTGGTGATGGATCCCGGGTATAACGCGATCAACCGGCAAAAGATCGAGAGCAACGCCAAGCTTTTACAGATCCCCATCACCGTGTTTGAAACCGATATTTTCCGCGTTGCCAACAATTCTGATAAATCCCCCTGCTATCTCTGCGCCCGCATGCGCCGCGGGCATCTGTACAATCAGGCGCAAGCGCTGGGCTGCAACAAGATCGCGCTGGGGCATCATTTTAACGATGTGATCGAAACCACGGTCATGAGCATGTTTTACGGCGCGCAGCTGCAGGGCATGATCCCCAAGCTGAAAAGTCGAAATTTTGCGGGCATGGAGCTGATCCGCCCGCTGTACCGTATTCGTGAAGAAACGATCATTCAATGGAAACAGCGCAATGAGCTGGAATTTATCCAGTGCGCCTGCCGTTTTACGGAAAACTGCACCATGTGTGACAATGGCGGCGGCGGTTCCAAGCGGCAGGAGGTCAAAACGCTGCTGAAGCATCTGAAACGGACGACGCCGACGGTTGACGCGAATATTTTTGCCGCGATCCACGCCTTGCAGCTCGATACCTTCCCCGGCTATAAAACGAACGGACAGGAACACAGCTTCCTTGAACATTAAAAAACAGCCTGCACGGCTCCCGATGCGGCGTTGTGCAGGCTGTTCCGTTTGCCGATCAGCGTTTTGCTGACGATTATTTTCTCGGTAATATTTTCTTTCGCAGAGACTCCATGCGGTTCAACGCCGCATAAAGGGTCTCCTCTTTTTTTGCGAAATGAAGACGGATCAAGTGGTTGACGTCCTCCCGGAAGAAGCTGGAGCCGGGTACTGCGCCGACGCCCACGTCGCGGGCAAGCGTTTCGCAAAATTCCAGATCGTCGGCGAAGCCGAACTCGGAAATATCCAACAGCACGTAATACGCGCCCTGCGGGTCGGTGTGGGAGATCGAAAGATCGTCCAGCCCCTTTAGAAACAGATCCCGCTTTTGCGTATAGACGCGCTGCAGCTGCCGGTAATAATCGTCGCCGAACCGCAGCCCCGTAACCGCCGCCTCCTGCAGCGGCGCAGCCGCGCCCACGGTCAGGAAATCATGCACCTTTTTCACGCCCTCGGTAATGTGCGGCGGCGCGATAACGTACCCCAGCCGCCAGCCGGTGATCGAATAGGTTTTTGAAAGGGAAGAACAGCAGAGCGTGCGCTCCCGCATGCCGGGCAGCGTCGCGAAATAGATATGCTTGTGGGGCGCGTACACGATATGCTCATATACCTCGTCGGTGATAACGAAAGCGTCGTAGCGTTCGGCGAGGTCGGCGATCAGCCGCAGCTCCTCATAAGTAAACACTTTCCCGCAGGGATTGGACGGGTTGCAGAGGATCAGCGCCTTGGGACGCTGACGGAACGCCGCCTCCAGCGCGTCCGCGTCAAAACAGAACGCGGGCGGGTGCAGCGGCACGTAAATCGGCTCCGCGCCGGCAAGGATCGCGTCTGCGCCGTAGTTTTCATAGAACGGAGAGAAAACAATCACCTTGTCGCCGGGGTTGGTCACCGTCATCATCGCCGCCATCATTGCCTCCGTGCTGCCGCAGGTTACGACGATCTCCCGGTTCGGGTCGATGTCGCGTCCCATAAAGCGGGACTGTTTTTCCGCCAGCGCCTCCCGGAAATTCTGCGCGCCCCACGTGACGGAATACTGGTGAAAATCCTCGTGGGCGACCGCCGTCAAACGGTCAAGGATCGCCTGCGGCGGGTCAAAATCCGGGAATCCCTGCGACAGGTTGACCGCGTCATATTGCAGCGATATGCGCGTCATGCGGCGAATAACGGAATCGGTAAATGTTTGGGTACGTGCGGAAAGCTGCAGCATAGACAGGCTCCTTTTTTGCAAAATAAACTTGATTTTTCTATTTTATCATTCTGTGTTTTTTTCGTCAAGAGAACCGCGCAGAAAGCGTTGAACCTTCTGCGCGGCGGATGTTGATTGCTTTATCTTCTGAACAAATGCTTGAAGAAGTAGAAGATATTATGGAAGAATTGCGTGATCTTGCCCCAGAAGCCGGTATGCACCTTGCCGCAGTATTTGCAGGCGTTTTTCGGGGTTTCCGGCGCGCCGGACGGATTGGTCGTTGACGGTTCCGTGGGCTTGGTCGGCTCCGTGGGTTTGGTCGGCTCCGTCGGTTCTGTGGGATTGGTCGGTTCCGTCTGCTGCTCCACAGGTTTGGTGACGACCGTCAACGTGATGTTGCCGGTTACGCCGTCAATGACGATGTAGCCCGCCTCCGCGTTGTAGATGATCTCGCCGCTGACGTAATTCGGGTTGCTGACCGTAAAGGACTGATACGTATGGCCGTCCGCAACCGTAAAGAACACATAGACGGTGCCGCCCGGCTCGGCAGTGTAGGTAACGCCTTGTGTGAAATTGACGCCGTCAGCGTCTGCGGCAGCCGCCGTCACCGTCCAGAAGCCGCGGGGTACGGTGAATACCTCGTAATCGGATTTCAGATAGAAGGTATCGGTCGCGGCGTCGAAATATTCCGCCGCGCGGATCGCGTGCTGTCCGACGGAAAGATCGGTGAACTCGCCGTTGATCGGGAAGCTCCAGGTGCTGCCGGAAACGATCGCGCCCTGATGGATCTCGCCGTTGTAGATTTCATAGTTCGCGGGGACGCCGATGACCTTGCCGTTGGATTCGCCCGGCGTTGCGGCAATGATCTGATCCGTAAAGAGAATCAGGTCGGCGCTCTTCTGCTGCACGATATGCAGCGGCTGTAAAACGGGCGCCGTAAACGCGCGGTCAAGGGCGAATGCGGCAGCATAATCTGCGCTGACGTCGCCGTGTGCAATGGCAAACGCGTATTTAAAGGTCGCGACGCCGTTTGTGTCAGTCTCCTGAATTTGGTTGAAAGACGCTTCGCTTTCGTCCGCTTTGAAGTAGATCTTCGTGCCGGGAACGGTCGCGCCGTTTTCATCCAGCGCGGTGACGCTGAAGATGGCGTTAACCGCGGGATTAGACTCGCTGTAATTGCTGCCGCGCTCAAAATCGTAGGCGACAACCAGCGTCTGCGCGATCTGCTTTTCCGTGATTTCTGCGGTCAGCGTAATGTCGGAAATAATATCGGTGATATGCACCTCGCCGGTGGAGGAATAGGTCACACTCGCTCTGCCCGCGGGGGACGCGGTGACGGTATCGATAAAGTATCTGGCCGCATCGGCAGACTGGAGATAGACCGAGCCGTCAACGCCGTATTTGACCTTGATGCTGCCGCCTGCCGCGTTCCATACGACGCGGGCGTCGTCGGTAAGGGTGACGGTATACGCGTCATTTTCGTCGCTCTGATACCGGAACGCCGTCGTCAGGGTAATATCGCCCCGAATATCGTCGATGGTGACAACGCCGGTCGCGGGGTTGAAGGAGACCTTTGCGTTATTCGCAGGCTCCGCCGTCACGCCGGAGATGATATAGCCCGCCTCTGCGGTCACGGTGACGGTTGCGCCGCCGTCCTCGGCGATGACGGTCTGTTCCGCCGACCAAATTGCATGCGCGCCGGTACCGGTCACGGTGTAATAGAACTCGGGAACGGCGTCCACGGTCACAAGAACCTTGTTGGACTGGAAGTAGAAGGTATTCTCCTCGCTGTAGGCGGGAATATACACATAGTAGCTTGCGCCCTCGAGATTTTCCGCGGTCGCGCCTGCCACGCGGACAGGCGTGCCGTTGGGATCTCTGTAGTATTCAAAATAGGTGTAATCGCCGGGAACGGTGATGCTGCCGGTCGCTCTCTTGATAAACGAAGCTGCGGTCGTGACCGCGTTCTTCGGCAGCGCCGTCGTTACGGTATTGATCGTAGTGTGGGCGCTGTACGCGCTTTTGTATACGCCGGCGCCGACATATTCGGCATAAACGTCGTAGCTGCCTGCGGTTGTCCCGAGCTGCCGCTTTAAGGTGGCGATGCCCGCGTCGTTCAGTTTGTCGGAGACGGTGTACGCGCCGACATGCAGGATCACGTTGTTTGCGTCCGTGGTCTCGTTGACCGCGTTGCCGTCCTCATCAACGACCTTGATCTCGGCGATCAGCGTTCTGCCGTCGTCGCCGCTCTGCGTTACGGAAAGAAGCGCAACGCTTACCTCTTTTTGGATCAGCTGCGTATGCGCGGTCAGGGTCACGTCGCCCTTGATGCCGGTGACGGATACCGTGCCGGTGGCGTCGTCAAAAGCCACTGTCGCGTTCTGCGCGGGTTCAGCGGTAACGCCGGTAATGCTGTAATGCTCCGCTGCGGCGACGGTGAACGTTGCGTCCTCGCCGTCAGCCAGTTCAACGACGGCGGTATCGGGCGACCAGACCGCATTCTCTCCCGCAAGGGAGACGCGGCGGGTGATCTCCTCGATCTCGTCTACCGTGACGCGCGCTTTGCTGGATTCAAAATAGAAGGTGTTGCCGTCCTGATAGGCGGGAACCTTGATATAATACTCGCCTGCGGAAAGCCCCGTAATGACGTTGTCGGTAACGCGGATCTCGTTGCCGTTGGGCGATTTGTAGTATTCATAGTAAGCGTAATCGCCGAAAACGGTGATCGTGCCGACGTCGTTTTTCGTCGTGGCGGGCGTCGCCGCAGCGGTGATCGCGGTGGATTTTGTGGTGATCGTAATATGGTTGCTCTCGGCGCTTCTGTATTCGCCCTGGCCGACATAGACGGCATAGACGTCGTAGCTGCGGTCTGCGCTGAGTGATTTGGTGTAGGCGCGGTTGCCGTTTGCATCCAGCTTGCCGGTGTGGGAGAGCGCGCCGCCTACATATAATTTGATATTGTCATTATCAGGCGTTTCGCTGACCGGCGCGCCGTCCGCGTCAACAACGGTGATATTTGCGACCAGCACGCTGCCGTTGGTCGCGCTTTGGCTGACCGCCAGCGTGACGGCGGTATCCTTGCGAATATCCTCGGTGACGGCGGTCAGGGTCAGATCGCCGGTCGCGTCGGCAACGGTGACGACGCCGGTCTGCGTATCAAAGGTTACGGTCGCCGCCTCCGCCGGTTCCGCAGTCACGCCGGTGATACGGAAGCCGATGTCCGCTTCGGGAATCAGCCGCAGCGCGGTCTGTTCGCTGATGATAAGGGCGTTTTCGTCCAGCGGATCTGACGCCGCGTCCAGCCACGTTACGTTCGCGCCCGCAAGGGTCAGGGTGTGCGCGACGCCGTCGATCTCTTCCACGGTGATCGGTCTGTTCGCCGAGGCGAGATAGAAGGTGTTGCCGTCCTGATACGGCAGGCTTCTGACATAGTAATTTCCTGCGGCGAGTCCGGTGATTTTGTTGGCGGAAACGGTAATCTCATTGCCGCTGGGATTTTTGTAATAGACGAACTGCGACAGCGCGCCGTAATCCCCGCCGATGGTGATCGTGCCGGTCTCTTTGTCCGTCAGGGACGGCGTAGAAGACAGGCTCAGCACGGGCTTGATCGCTGTGATCGTAATATGTTCGCTTTCGGACGGCGCGTAATCGCCCGGTCCCGTATACTCCGCGTAAACGTCGTAGGTTTTACCGCCGCTGATGGTCTTTGTGGCGGCATACTCACCGTCCCCGTTCAGACGGCCTTTACTGCTGGTCAGTTTTTTGCCGGTTTCGGTAAAATTTAAGATGACGTTGTTTCCCGTGGCGTCCTCAACAACGGGATTGCCGTTGCGGTCGGTCACGCGCACGCTTGCCGTGACTTTGTTTCCGTCAGAATTATTCGCGGTTTGTGTGAGCGTCAGCTCTGTGACCGTGGACGTTTGATCGGCGGCAAGAATCGGTACCGATGCGCCGAATGCCAGCGTGATCGCCAAAAAAATCGCAAGCACGCGTTTAATGGGTTTGCTCATTCTGCATATTCCTTTCAGTTTTTTTTAAAGGTGTGTTATATACATGTCGGGCAACATCGCATTCGGAATACCTTCGCTGCTTCGGTTTTGTTTCTTGACATGGTTCGTTGCCTCCTTTTGATTGATTTGCCGCTGCCGACGCGGTTTACAGCGTACGGTCATTAAAAAAATAAACGACAGGCGAATATAATCGCGCCTGCCGCTTATCGGCTCAGCAATATGAGTAATTTTATAAACCCATAAAACCTATGAGGTAAGTATGAATTAATTTGTTACATTATAGCACCTGAAAAGACAGTTGTCAATAATTAAATTGAAATTTTTTTCGTTGCAGAACGCTGACTGACGAAAAAGACAGAAAGCAGCCGTGTTTTCGCTCCGAAACTGTACGATGGTACTGCGAGCGGGCAAAAACACGGCTGATTTGAAATTCGTTTAAAAATTTCTTTTGTGGTAGTCATTTGCCTGTCAAATGTTGATTGCAAACAGGCGTACGCATTTATGGACAGACTGCGCGGCAGCGGACAAATAAACTGACCGCTGCCGCCGGTAATATGGATATAAGTCAGACTGTAACCGGATTTATTGCGTCATAGAAGGAAAGTGCGCGCGTCCGAATAAATGTCTTCATACGGTCAAATGCCTGCAAATACTGGTTCTCCGTGCCCATGGTGCCGGTAATATCGATGAACTTGCAGCCGTGATCAACCGCCAACTGCTTTAGCTTGCGGTTGATCGATCTTGCCGCCGGCAGATCGGAAAGCACGGATACAATGTACATATTCGCGCTGGTGCGGTTGTTGATGGTGTACAGCAACCATTCGTATTTTGAAATAAATTCGTCGATGTCCACATTGCCGTTTTTTAAATCCGCATCACCGAGATTGACGAATACCTTTTGCGGCGCAAGGTCTGTAATGCAGGTATCTACCATGGCGCAGGCTTCATCAATATTCTTGTGGGGAACGCTTCTGTTGTGGATATTTTCCTCCATGTGGAAGGATTCCGCCAGCTCACAGAAGGGGACGGAATCAAAATAATCGGAACCGAAGAAAACCACGCCGCCTTTTTCTGCTATTCTGTTCATGCTGTTATATTTCACCTCAATATCAGTCATTGCGTTTATTTTTAAAGCAGTCATAGTCTTTGCCTCCGCTATGGTTGCGGCTTGCGCCTGATGTACCTTGTCAATTTTTTTATTCTTAAAGTAGACGATCAGATTTGCGGATACGACCACCAGATTCAATAGGTAGATCAGCAGTACGTAATTAAATCTGTGGGTGATCAGCTTTGCCACGATGCCCGCTACATAACCGGTGATAATCAGGATAATAAACTTCAGACTCATGGAGGACGCGGTCTTGGCTCGGATATTCTTGATCAGATTCATCGGCCATGAAAATCCGAAGCACACAAGCATGGTTGCTTCTAAAACTTCTGTCATTGCAATTACCTCTTTTGTTTTGATTTGCATGGGTAAGTATAGCATTGACAAACGATTAAGTCCAATATATAATAGATTATGAATCCATAATATTGAAGTTATGAATGGTGATTGAAATGGAACTTATGCAGATCCGGTATTTTTTAGAGGTTGCACAAAGCGAGCATATGACCCGCAGCGCGGAAAAGCTGCATATCGCCCAGCCTGCGTTGTCTCAGTCGATTCACCGGCTGGAAAAAGAGCTGGGTGTGCCGCTGTTTGCAGCCAAAGGCAGAAATATCCAGCTGACTGAGTACGGCAGATATTTACAGCGGCAGCTGACGCCGATTATGGATAAGCTGGATACGTTGCCGGAAATCTTGCAGAAAATGGCGAATGAGAATTATTCGACGATCCATCTGAATGTGCTTGCTGCGTCCAATATGATCACGGAGGCGATCATGGAATATGAAACCACGCACAGCGACATCAATTTTAAATTAGTGCAGAACGAGGAAAACGATACCTCGGACATTGAGATCACCACAAAAATGTTTTATCAATTAGAACCGGAGGACGAAAAAAATCAATTCGTCTGCCCGGAAAAAATTTTCCTTGCCGTGCCCAGCAGCGGGAAATACCGTGATCGGTCATCTGTTTCGTTGCAGGAGGTGGCACAGGAGGGGTTTATCAGTCTGATGGGATCCAAGCAGTTTCGGTATATTTGCGATAAATTCTGCCGTCATGCGGGCATACAGCCCCATATTATTTTTGAAAGCGATTCCCCGGCGGCGGTAAAAAATATGATCGCCGCGAATTTCGGCGTCGGCTTCTGGCCGGAATTTACATGGGGTAAGCTGGAAAGCGACAAGGTACGGCTGCTGGAGATCTCCGACCCGAAATGCAGCCGCGATATTGTGATTACGCTGAACGACGCGATCACGCGCAATCAGAACGTGACAGATTTCTTTTATTTTTTAAAAGCGCATTGTGCGCGGCAGCGGACATGATCGATATGACGTAAAAAAGACGCCTCGAGAGCGTCTTTTTGCGTCATATTTCAGCGTTTTAACTTTAAATATCTCTTAGATGATACCGCCGTCGTTCAGGCTTCGTCGTTCAAAAACGCTTCGATGGCTTGCAAATATATCAGCACGGTGTCGTCCACGGAGGCGTAGATCTCGTGCTTGCTGTTGGGGAACTGCTGCAGTTTTCCGTTGGGGATCAGGGCGATAAATTCGTTTTCCTTTTCGCTGATCACACTGGTATCCTCCGCGGGCTGGCAGAGCAGTACGGGAATGGTGATATTTTTGCATCGTGCGGGATCAAGATTCTTTTTGGCGACCTTGGTCGCTTCTCTGACCCAACGGTACGAGGCGGACGCGGTCTGCAGCAGGGGATTTTCCTTGCGTTTGGCGTGATAGTAGTCAAAACGCGCCTTGCTGGTGTCATGGCTGTCCTCGTAGGTTTTGTCGGGTTCAAAGCCGTTGTGGACGAATACCCGCTTATCGCCCTGCCCGATGCCCACAAAGAACCGCATGACCGCAAGGGCAAGCGCGGGGGACATGGGCATCTGCGCCTGCACCATGGGCGCGGACAGCACCGCCTTGTCAAACACGTCGGGATATGTTTGCAGATACTGGATCGCGATCGCGCCGCCCATGGAATGGGCGTACAGATACAGGGGCAGGCCGTTTGCGTGCGGTCTTACAATGCTTTCAATAAAGCAGTTCAGATCCTGCACGTAGTCCTCAAACAGCCGCACCGAGACCGTCTGGGGATCGTCGGGGTTGCGGCGGTAGGACTGCCCATGCCCGCGGTGATCGACGATAAACACGTTATACTCCATCATTAGGAAGTTGTAGACCATCTCGCGGAACTTCTCAGCGCTTTCGGTAAAACCGTGAGAGATTACCACGTTCGCTTTCGCGCCGTCAAGCAGATACATTTCATAATGGTTCTTGTTGCCGTCAAATCCGGGGTAAAAGCCGTCCGTCCGCAGCGACGCGAGATACGGCTCTACCTTGGTTTTCATCGTCTCCGCGTAGTTATTTTCACTTACGGGAATGGTTTGAATCTTTTCCATAAATTAAACGCTCCTTATTTTTTAAGACGCGATCACAACAGATCGCCGGTTTTCAGTTTGCGGATCCAGTCGAGGATCGTGGTATAGATCGCTTTGATTTTATCTTTAAACAGCGACCAGCGCTGCTGAAAGCTGCCGACGCTGTTGAAAGCGCCGAGTGTGTACAGCGCCACCTTGTCCACTGTGCCGTCAGTATAATACTGCACATAATCGGCGAAGGCGGTGCGGGCAAACGCGCCGCTGTCCGTGCGCAGGCACGCGCCCCACTTTTGGGCAATGGTCTCATAGCTGTCGTTTTCATAGTCTATCTTTTCGATGCTTGAAGAGCCGTATAAAAACCACGGGGAGGTGTCGGCGTTGCCGCCGGTGCCCTTGTAGGTCCATGTGGTCCAGTTCAGCTCCCGTTTGTTGTACAGAGAAAGCATATAGTCAAAGGACGCAATTCCCCGGGGATAAAACTCGCCGATATAAAACGGGCTGCCATAGTCTGCCTTGCGGATCTCGTTTGCCTTGTGCAGCATCGCGGGATTGGAAACGTCGTACAGATGCTCCTGATAAACGATATTTTCCCAGCCGTAGACGTCGGGTGACGGGATCGCGGAGGGATCCCAGATTGCTTCCATGGTGATGATGTGCCGGTTGTCCACGGCGCGGATCGCCTTGTAAAGAGCGTCGGAAAAATCCCAAAATGCCTGCTGCAGTCCCTTTTCGCGGGTGATATTTGTGCCGAGCGGTTCGTTCATCAGATCGTACATTGCGATCGTCGGCTCATCGGCATAGCGCGCGGCGACGGTCACCCAAAAGTCGGTAACAACCTCGCGATAGCGTTTGCCCGCGTCCGTATCGTCAAACAGGGACATGGACTTGGATTGCCCGCAGTGGTCGTAATCGTTTTGATACCCCGGCAGACCGTGCAGATCGATGATCAGGTACAGCCCGTATTTTTTGCAAAGGGAGACGACTTGGTCCAGCTCGCTGAAATCGATGTTGCCCGCCGCATCCCGATACCAGGTGCCGTTGTCGTCGCTTTGAAAATTGCGGTACCAGATGGGCAGACGAATCACGTTCATGCCCAGCTCCGCGACGTTTTTGTAATCCTGTTCGGTGATCCAGTTGCTGCGGTAATTTTGGAACAGCGCGTGCGCCGCTTCTTGGCCGAAACGGGAGACCAGCGTTTGGTAAACGATCTCCTCGCCCGAGGGCGCGTTAAACGGACAGAACCAGTCCTCCATGATGCCCCAGCCGCCGAAATTGGCGCCGCGCAGAACAACGGTCTCGCCGTCGGCGTTGACGATCCGCTCCCCCTCGGTGCGCAGCCAGTCGCGGTCTCCGACGGGCGTGTAGTTTTCAGCGGCAAAGGCGGCGAGGGGAAGGGACGCGCAAAGCATCAGCACCGCCAAAAAGAGCGACAGTGTTTTCTTTACGGTGGAATGCATACAAATACCTCCTGAGACGGAACATTTTTTGTATATATTTATTATAACAGACAGAATAAAAATGTCCAGTCCCGTTTGCAAAATTTCCCGTTCCGTTGCGCAACCCGTTATGCAGGATAAATAAGTAAAGATTGACAAATTATTTTTATCTGTTATACTTAATATTGTATAAAAGTCATGAAAGGGAGCCGAAAATTATGGATTTCAACAAGTTCTTATCTGAAAAGCGTATAGCCGTCCCCACCCCCGAAAACGTTGCGGACGAAAACGGGAATTGTTACTTCGGGACGTTTACCGAAGAATTTAAGCGAATGGATTTTTTAAAGGTCAACCGTCCCTCCGCTCTGCCGAATCTTTTTAACAAGGCAAAGCTGACGCTGTGGGAGGCGACCGAGGTCAATTTCGGCGAGTTCGTGCTGCTGACGGCGGTCTGCGACATGGCGCTGTTCGGCACGGCGCTGACGGTGCTGTATGATACCCGCACAAAAAAATGCCTGTCCTGGCAGGAGATGCTGTTCCCCGCCTCAAAAGCAGTGATCTCCGAAAATCTGATTAACGGCGCGGAGACGTATTCCGATGGGAAAAAGGTGCATGTCAGATATATCAACAATTTTCAGGACGGGGAAGCGATTGTCTCCGGCTGCGCGTCCGATAAAAAGGCGGGCGATATTGAATACCGCGTCCGGCTCAAACGCGTCTCCAAGCCCAGCATTGTGAATATTCCGTTCGGTAAAAACCGGCCGTTGTACAGCCAGAAGGATCTTTTTGCCGTCGAAGGCTATGTGGAGGTCAATGGCGAGCGTTTCCACGCGGACAGCGCCACCACGGCGATCATCGACGACCACAGAGGATACTATCCCCGCAAAGCCCATTATGACTGGGTCACCACCATGGGTAAAAAGGAGATCGACGGTAAAGAGCAGTATTTCGGCTTTAACCTGACCCGCAATCAAAGCATCAATCAGGACGATTATAACGAAAATCTGATCTGGTTTGAGGGGGATTCCACGCTGCTGACGCCCGTCGTATTCCAACATGAGACCGATAAACTTTGGCACGTCACCGACGACCACGGCATGGTGGATCTGACCTTCGACATCGGCGACGAGTTTCTGATGAAACTGAATGTGGGCGTTGTCCGGATCGATTATCATATCACATTCGGTAAACTGAGCGGCTATGTTTGTGATCCCCGGGGCAACAAGTACATTCTGGACGGGATGAACGGCGTCGGCGAGGATAAATCGCTGGTATTTTAAATTACTGCAAATTACCGGCAGCCGCGGGCAAGCCGGTTTTGGTGTATATAAAAACAGGCAGGGAAAGCCCTTGCCTGTTTTTATTATATAGGAAACTTCTTCATTTCCTATGAAATAAAAAAGATTTTAACGCCCGCCGAACCTGCCCTGCTGGGCAGTGGCGATGGCGTAATCGAAAGCTTGTAGCTTCGCCGCCCAAGGCGTGCGGCGAAGCCGCTTTCTTGCGGGGCTGCTGCGCGTTGTTGGGAAGTCCTACAGGTTTTGATTGACAGAACGGCGGCGGTTTGTTATCATAAAAACACAATGAAAATGGGCAGTATGGGAGGCGAAAACCATATGGTATACGGAATATTTGCCGGTATCACATGGGCATTGGAGACCGTTATCTTAGGAATCGCGCTGAATATGGCGCCGTTTGTTTCGACGGAACAGGCGGTTTTTCTCGCGCCGTTTGTCAGCACCTTTTTGCATGATCTTTGTTCGGCGATTTGGGCATGCATCTATAACGGTGTGCGCGGGAATCTGAAAAATGTGGGCAGGGCGCTGAAAACCAAAAGCGGAAAATTCGTGATGCTGGCGGGTGTTATCGGCGGTCCGGTCGGCATGACCGGCTATGTTTTGTCCATCAATTATATGGGACCGTCCATCGGCGCGGTCGCCAGCGCGGTATTTCCCGCCATTGGCGCGATTTTAGCCTGTATTTTTTTAAAAGAGAAGATGCAATGGTATCGGTGGATTCTTTTGCTCATCACGTTGGGCGGCGTTTATGGGTTGAGCTATTCGCCCGAGGTTTCGATCACAAACTTCGGGCTGGGGCTATTGGGCGTTGTTATGTGTTCCTTTGGTTGGGGCATCGAGGCGGTAATCCTCGCCAAGTGTCTGAAAGACCCCGAGGTCAAAAATGAATATGCGCTGCAGATCCGGCAATCCACGTCCGCGCTGGTTTACGGGGCAATCCTGTTGCCTGTTTTAAAGGGCTGGGGCTTTACCGCCCGTCTGTTTACAAGCGGTACCGGCTGGCTGATCCCGACGATCGCGCTGGCGGCGTTGTTTGCCACGATTTCGTATCTTTGCTATTATAAAGCGATCTCGAAAATCGGCGCGTCCAAGGCAATGGCGCTGGACGTAACCTACGCCGCGTGGTCGATCGTATTTACGGTGGTGATCCTGCGGGATCTTTCCGTGCTGACCCCCATGACGGTTGCCTGCGCCGCCATCGTGATTGTCTGCGGGATATTCTCCGCGGCGGATTTTAAAGAGCTGATGAAACGCAGGTGACGCGCAATGGCGGTATTTGATGATTTTTTGAAGCTCGATATTCGCGTCGGGACGATTATTGACGCTGCCGTATTTGAAAAAGCAAGAAAACCCGCCTATCAGCTGCGAATTGATTTCGGCAGTACGATTGGAATCAAGAAATCCTCCGCGCAAATCACAAACCACTATACGCCGGAGGCGCTGATCGGCAAGCAGGTACTTGCCGTTGTCAATTTTTCGCCGCGTCAGATCGCGGATTTTATGTCGGAGGTGCTGGTGCTCGGTACCTACAGCGACGGCGGCGTGGTGTTGATCGCACCGGACAGACCCGTGAAAAACGGCGATAAGCTTGGGTGATGACTATGAAAATCGCTTTAGTGCAGATGCGCATGCATGCCGATATGGAAGAAAACTATCAGAAGTCCGTACGTTTTATCCGTGACGCGGCTGAAAAGGGGGCGGATCTGATCGTTTTTCCCGAAATTCAGCTGACGCCGTTCTTTCCCCAGTATGCGGATCGTGATGCGTCCGTCTATGTTTTACATCCGGACAGCCCGTATATTGCCGGCATTTGTCACGCGTGTCGGGAAAATCATATTTATGCATCGCCGAACGTCTATCTTGAGGAAAACGGGCGCCGATACGATATGAGCTTGTTGATCGACGACAAGGGGAATATTATCGGCAGGCAGAAAATGGTGCATGTGGCGCAGTGTGATCGATTTTTTGAACAGAGCTACTATACACCTGCCGAAGAAGGGTTTTCGGTGTTTGATACAGCGCTCGGAAAGATCGGTATCGTTGTCTGTTTCGACAGGCATTATCCGGAGAGTATCCGCACGCAGGCGCTGCGGGGGGCGGAACTGATTCTGATTCCCACCGCAAATACAACAGCGGAGCCTTCCGCGCTGTTTCAGTGGGAGATCAAGGTGCAGGCATTTCAGAACAGCGTGCATATTGCCATGTGTAATCGGGTCGGCGCGGAGGACGGTATGGTTTTTTCCGGGGAATCCATTGTCTGCGACTGCAACGGAGAAACGCTTGCGCTTGCCGAGCGCGAGGAAACGCTTTTGCTGGCAACGTTGGAGCTTTCTGCTGCAACCGAAACCAGAAACGGAAAATCGTATACGGGGCTAAGACGTCCCGCGCTTTACGAATAACGGGAAGGAAACAGCAGAAAATCTGCCCGTGAAAACCGATTGCGTCTGTTTTTTCCCCAACGCAGGGAAAATGCGGAAATGATGGAACAGGTAAATAGCATATGAAACTTGAAAGCAGTAACCAATTTTTGCAAAGCGCGTTCGCATGGGCGGTCGAAAAGACAGCGCAATTCGTTGTGACCGGCGTGAAAAACGGCGCCGTTAATCAAGGGGACGGCGGAAAGTGGTACGGTCCGAACGGACTTGTGCTCGATACGCCGTCTGCGACATGGGCGCGCCCCAAGGATTATAAGCCTGCGTTTTGGGCGGGGTATTTTGACAGAACGGCTTACTATATCCGTGACTTCGTTCATCAGGCGGTCGGCGCGCATTTTGTCGGTCTTGATGATGAAATCTATCATATGTTTTATACGTTTGCTAGTCATGCAAGTGAGAAAACCGGCTGGTTTGCGCCTTGGGCATTCAATTTTGACAACAGCATTTACTATATGGATACGCCGAATTATAATACCTTTGTGCGGGAGATCACGGCGCAGTTTGAGCTTGTTGAAACGGCGTATAAACTGTATCTTTGGACAGGCGACGACCGATATATCCATGATCCGGTCATATTGAATTATATTGAAAAGATCATGACCGATTTTATCGACAGCCTTGACGGCGCGGTTTTACCGGAAAAGAACGGGATCCCCGAGGGGTTTGGGGATATATTCCAAATCACTGCGACCTATAACGAGCGCGGCTTTCATGCTGCTGAGGCTGGCGACAGCATTGCCGCCATGTATCAGGCAACGCTCGCTTATGCCAACATCCTAAAATGCAGAGGACGTGCTGCAGAAGCCGACGCGCAATTGAAACGCGCTGAATTATTAAAGGAATACTTCAATCATAACTGGAGTGTTGTCGCCGGTAGTGATATGTACGCCTATGCGATTGACAATAAGGGGAAAAAGTATTATGAATGGCGAAAAAACGGCGCTGAAATCCACGGCGGAGCGTCGTTGCTGTTCATTCCCATGAAGCGGCTTTCCTATCCCGGCGAACGGAATGACAAACTGCTTGATTATATTTTTGAAAAAGAACTGGACGAGCGCACAAGGGAGGATAACATAGAAAGCCTCACTTATCTGCCCGAGGTATTTTTCCCGTATGAGCAGAACAACCGTGCGTGGTTCTGGATGAAACATATTATTTCGCAGAAGGACATGCCGCACGAAAGGGCAGCCCAAGGGACAAACGGAGATTATCCTGAAATTTCTTTTACCTTTATTTCACAGGTCATTGCGGGGATCATGGGCGTATCCGTTGATGTGAAAGAAGGTACAATTTCCGTATCTCCGCATCTCCCCGATGAAATACGTGATATTAAGCTCACCGGATTGCAATTCGGCAAGCAAACCGTTGATATTTTTATAAACAAAAACACGGTTTCAATATGCAATAAGAGCAAATAATGCACACGGGGCGTAAGCCGGAACAGAAAACGCTTGCACTGCGCACTTTTAAGCTTTTAACCGATAAAACTTCAAACCTAAGAATCGGTTTGAGACAGACTGTCCGTGGCTTGAGCATACTCGTCCGACACGCTGCTGCAACCGATCCGACCGGGCAGGGAGACGTGGGGGTTGATACGCCGTAGGCGTTCTTCTTATTTGCGGGTACGGTGGCGCTTGCCGTGCGCGGCGGTGCGATCAATGGGTTGTATTTCTACCCGCAGGCGGATTTGTTGCGCTCGACCTGATTTGCAGGCAACAAATCGCCGCCCAAAAGGTTCTGCTCGACAGCGGATATATGAACAATTTGCGCAGGGCAAAGCTGATTGCAAAAACGGTCGGCATTGGCTTTGAAATGCCCCCCACTCTCGGAAGATTTGCATCCCACCCAACTGAAGTTTGAACAAATGTGAAATTGGAATGAACTGTTCTTTCAAGCAGAACCAAATATGCTGATTTATGGGAATGAGGTTTTTCCATAAATGTCTTTTGGCTTCTAACTCTCTTAAAAACAAATGTCAAGCCCTGTTTTCAAGAAACATTCGCAATAATCCGATCAGCTGCAGATGTGCCGGGTAATAGACGTAAAAGAACTTGCCCATTCCCTTCCACTTGCCGCGCTGTCCGTTATAGCAACAGAGGATCGGTATGCACAGCGCCGTGCCAAGCTGCAGCGCGCCGTAAAGCGCATCGAGAAACACCATATAGACCGCAGCGTACACGGCAGTCCAAACCATCAGCCACAGCATTTGCTTTTTGAAATTGCCACGATTTGCGCCGATAAACAAAACTGCAACTGCCGCGATACAGCTCCAATCCGAACAGAACGTGATCGCGCATACCAAGAGTATGATCACCGTTTTCTGCCATGTTTTAAATTGTTTGCTATCATAGACAATCAGCAGCACCAAACCCCACGCCAGCGACCAGATCACGCTCGTCTGATCGAAAACCGACTGCCGGAATGGGATCAGCGGGTGCCGGAACAACAAACAGTAGGCAAAGTGCGAGATAAAAGCGAGCAGGAACAGTCGTCCGGCGTATTTTTTGACGTCTCGGGTATAGTGATAGCCCTCCGCGATAAAGTACCACATGATCGGCGCGGTGATCCTGCCGAAAATGTGCAGCGCGACCGCGTACCACGCCGTATTGTAACCGGGGAACAAAATCCATGTCAGGTGATCCACCGTCATGGCGACGATGGCGATCAGCTTGATCTGATTGCCGCTGAGTTGAAGCTTCGTTTTCATCGTTGATTCTTTGCCTTGATGACCTCGTTTAATTCATCCGCGTCCTTTTTGGAGGAAAGATAAATGCCCGAATAGGTGAACGCGTAAACGAGCGCAGTACAGAGCGTCATAAACAGAATGTTCTTTGCGGAAAGCCCGATCCAGTCAAACGACACGCCGAGCGCAGACATTACTGCGGACAAAAGGATAAAATGCAGAAATAACAGCAGATACAAGCCTTTTTTGGTTTTGCATTCTTTGTGTAGGATCGGCACGGTGATCAGCGCTGTAATCAGCCCAACGGCGGGAATTTCGCCCAGCATCCACACCGATACCGTATCGCCGTGGTGAAGCAAAACCGCGATAAAGCAAATCAGCGCGGTGCCTGCGGTGATATAGGCAAAGTATTTGAATATTTCATTGAGCAGTTTCATTTTGTTCTCTCCTTGATCCCGAGTTTTTTCTTTAGAATGGGAACGTATTGTCTGGAAATAATCACGCATTCGCCGTTTTTCAGCTTCGCCTCCAGCCGTCCGTTCAGCAGCGGCGATACGGCGGCGATTTTTGATGCGCCGACGATCACGGATTTTGAGATCCGCGCAAAGTCTGTCAGAATCGGATCGGCTTCCAACTCGTACAGTTTTTGTTTCACTTCGTAAACATTTTTCTCCGTATAGGCGAACACGCGATTATCCACGGATTCAAAGTAAAATATTTCACCGGCGTTTAGGGTAACGATTTCCTTTTCCGTATAAGCGGTGATTTTCTGTTCACCGGCTTCAATCTGTTGCAGCAGGCGTTTGACCGCCGGAGATAACGCCCTGCATCTAATTATCAATTCATCCTCCGCCCCCGGCGCGGGTGTTTCTATGGTTATTTTCAAACAATCGCCTCCGTACTGGTTTTGTTTTATCATGTTTTGTTCCAAGTTTCAATCGTTTTTCGGTGAGTTGCAGTTATCATGGGGTAAGTAGCAAAATAAGCAGAAAAATAACGATATGAAGAATGATGTACTCATGCACCTCGCAATGATTTTATACAGTCATCAAATTTAGTTTTTTGTAATATACATCGGCTCTGGGAACATCTACATGGAGCGTTTGTCCATTTTTAATTGTACTGACAAACTGACCATTGATATAAATGTTGTAAGGCAAGAGCGCCCCTGCGAATGCTGCTTTTCGATAAATGATAAAATGTACATTCTCCATCGTCATTACATCCAAATGTTTAACTTATAATCATAGTATCACAAAAAATGAGTTTTTTCAACCTAATCGACTAAACACCAATTATAGATGTAAAAACCCATCATTTCATATTTTAACGATTATGCTATAATTTAACGATTACCCCAGTTATTCAACGATTACATTTTTTGGTTTCCGGGAAAAGCGGTGGAAAAGCAAGAAAAGCCGTTGCGGAAAAGACATTCACAGCGGCTTTTCCAATGGAATAGTATTGGGAAAAGCCTCCAAATCAAGGGATTTTCAGGCAAAAAGAAAAGAACGGTAATTCTATCAAAACTACCGTTCTTTTATGGCAAAGAACTAAAATTTTGATAGAATGCACCCCGCTTTTCGGAAAATGCACCCCATTTTTTATGTTTGCACCTCACTAAAAAGAAAGGATGCACCCCATTTCGGCAGATGCACCCCGCATATTAAATCAGATGCACCCCATTTGCTGGATGCATCTGTTTTTCTGTGAATGAGTTTTATCTTTTGTCAGGACCAATGGACAGCTTATGACTTTTATGTTAATATATAGGGGCAAAAAATCGTAAAATTTATCAAAAAAACTCTTGACAGGGACAAAGTCCCCATCTGTTACAATACCCTTGAAAGGAGGTTCCGAAACTATGCAAACCAAAGATATAATTGAAAAACTCGGAATCACAAGAGAAAAGATCAAATATTACAAAAAGGAGGGTGTTTTTGTTCCTGAGGGTAAAACCATAAATGGGCGAACTGAGTATACGGAGCGGGATTATCGTCATCTTGAACGTCTAACGGTCTTAACAAAATCTGGTCTGTCATGTGCAGATATTCGTAAAATCCAGGCAGAAACCATCTCATTAAAAAATGCTCTTATAGAACAAATCAGAAGTTTTTCTGATGAGATTCAAAGGATGCAAGCATCAATTGAGCTTGCGAGTGAAATAATAGCTCGTGATGAAGATTATGAAAACCTTAATTCTGCTGGAATTATGTACTTAATTCGGGCGCGTGAACGTGCAGGTGTAAACTTCATGGACTATGATGACGCAGATTACTCTCCGATTTCAATGCTTCGTTCTATTGAATGTCCGGTCTGTGGAAAACAATTCGATGTCGATCTTTCAGATTACGTTTATGATGAAAGCGGATCTGAGAAAGAGAATGGAATGGGTCCCGACACTGTTTATAGCTTTGATACAGACGATTGTTGTACTTGTCCATTCTGTGATGAAGTCATACGCTTGAAGGCTGGATTCGAGAATATCCCATCGGGGCTTATGACTCAGAAGATTTGAATATCTATACAGCGGAGGTGTAACTGTGACTAATGAAGAAAGAACTTTATTGAACAGGATGGCTGCCGGAGAACTTGACGGAATTGTGGGCGATAGCATTGAAACTACAGGAGGCTCATCCGTTTGGAAAGTTATAAAAGAGGGCATTCCGGTGATGCTTAAAAAGGGGCCCGGAGGTAAGTTTTTCAACGGTAAGGAAAACGAACGCTATGACGGTGTGCTTCACACCTTGCAAAAATGGGTAACTGACGAAGAGAAACTCGCCTTTTTGCAAAAGTTTGGATGGCTTTCAAAAGATGAAGCGGTAAAGGCCTATAGCGCCAAATTTAAACCGAGACGATAACAACTCATCGAATGCATCGGATTCCAATTATGGGAGCTGATGCATTTTCTTTATATTTGAAAAAGTAACGCGACCAAGATATTTTACGGTGGTGTTTTTACATTTATTCTGACTCATAAAACGGGATTGTATGGTCGAGTTATATCCTCACCGAGTTTAGAAGTTCTGTTTTCAACTTTTTGGTGTCGTTGCGCTTTTGTTAAATCAAACAGAATTACGTTTGCATTGGTCGCTTTTTCTCCCTGTGTTGAATAAGTGTTTTTTTCAGAAAAGTCGGGAATAAAGTCTCTAAATAAGTACAGCATTCTGTAGGAAGTTCGTATTCAATATCCGTCAACAGTTTCGTCATAATACCTATTTATGCGTGAGTTGCGGCGATGTCCCGTTCTTTTTATTTTATTTAAGTTGTCTAATTCTACATCGCTTGTGATCGCCAGTACGCCCTTCTCTTTGTTGATTAGAAAAACAAAGTCAATTATATCTCCAAGATTTTTTCCTATAGCTGCAGATAATACAACATCATTGTGTGCAAAATCGATTATTATGTTATACAACCTTATCCTCCTTGCCTTTTTTTCTATTCACACGGTATGAACGGCTAAAGTTTCTCTTGCAAATTATCTCTTTTCCCCCAGAATCACTTTTTTCGATTGAGTTAAGCAGCCTTTCATGTTCACGCAAATTAATTATACCAAAATTACGTTCAACTTGTTTCAGCCACTCTATCTTTAATTGATGATCTGTTTTACCTGTTAATTTAAATATATCTGATCTAAAATCTGATCTTAAGGTCATTAAGATTTTGCCCATTAGATTTAAGCCCGGCCATTCTTCCGGTGGCAATTTTGCCGCTTCATCGGCAGAAAGTTTAATCCCCCAAATGCCATCCACAGGGCTTGCTTCTGCGAGAAGCGAATCCCCTGTATCGAGTAGTTTTTTACGGAGTTCATGATTCTGAGTAAATTTAGCAAGATTTGCGTTCATCATGATTCCGTATCGAAACTCATCCCAAACTACAGGATCAAAGGGTGATACAAGGCATCCTAAGTCTTTACATTTCTTTGGCGATGAGGAAGCAAGTATTTCTTTCTGGTGCACCAAATCACCGAAGAAAGAGGCTTTCTTAGCCATAAAATATTGCTCTGTATGATAGTATTCAATTCCATCAACAATAAAAGGGCTATGATACCAATTGCTTAAGAATCCATACTCTTCATCGGTTTTCCAAAAGAATATATAAGACATTCTTTTACCTCCTAAAAAAATTACTATCACTTTTGAAGTTCAAACGGGGAACATTGTTTCAAGAAACGTCTGTGTTACCCTCTCTGTTTTCCCAATCTGAAATGGTCGCATACTCGCCGTTCGGTTTCTTCGTGTGCCTCAGTATGTAAAAACCACCATAATGATAACCCAATATAAATGCAAGCGTGTGATACTCATACCAATCGTTACCGGGATAGTTTGAAACATAGTTAATAATGTATTTATAATTATTTCTCTCGTCTTTTAACGGGGCAACTCTCGTAATTACAATTGGATACTCGTACTCACGCGCGATTGTTTCCGCAGCTTTGAATATTTTGTCGGTTTTCTCCTGCAGGGCAGATTGATGTCTTTCTTGGCGTTGTTTCTTTTTCTCTTTAATTTTACGGTTTTTCAGGCGTTCCTGTTCCTTGCGCTGTTCATTGAGCCAGTAAGGAAAATCATTAAACTTCTCAAAGAAAACACAATCTTTGTTAATGCAATCATGACGTTCCATTGCGTTAATGGTTAGGTAACCGGTATGAATAAGGCAATGGCAGAATCCGGCTATCGCGCTTGTTCGCTTAAACTCTTGAAACCCCTCATCCACAAGATGCATTGGTCGGCGCGCTTCGGGATCGCCGGAATACGCGAAATGCTTGTCGGACACTTGTCCATCACCTCCTTTTCAGCGAAATAGATCAATATGAAGTCAATCAATCGTAGCTTTGATTCGATTGGTCAACCTTTCAGGTATATCCGCTTCTTCTTTCCACATGATAGTGTTCTTCTGGGCGACATCGAAATGAAGGTGCGTATCCTCATTACATAATTGAATGACTTGTTTCCCAAGCCCCATCGCATACCCCTCTTCAAAGTACGCACCGTTATTTTGATGCGTCAAATCCACAACGACAAATTTGCTGTCGCGAATGTGTTTCAGTAATTCCGGGGTAATAAAGTCATTGTGCTGTACTTCATCAATGAAGATAGCTATGTAACCCGCGTCTGTAATTCCTTTTCTAATGCTTTCCCGAAGTGGGATGGTATCGGAACCAAATTTCATTGCGACAAGCGCACTTCTGCCATAGGATGTGTTCTTTTGAATTTCATCGACCCTTGAATAGCCGCTCGGTAATAAACGAACAAATAGATTTTGCCCGACGCTACCCTTTATTCCCCAATTAAAATCAATGTATCCGCTATTATTTAGAAATTCTAAAATAAACTGGGTTTCGTTGATGCAATCATCTTCTTCGCGATCACACCATTGACCATAGGTTTTGGATGAAAGCACCATATCACGTTCTTTTCTGTCGATAAAGAACAAACTCAGCATTTCTTCATAAGATAGATGAATCTGTTGTCCCATGTGAGGTGTTAGTTGGAAGATACGCAAAAGTATGTCATCGACTTTTTCTGCAAAAGACCGAGGAAACCAACTATTTACTATATCTTCATCCATGTGAACTGGATGACCGTGCGTGTTATTTCCTTGCTCAAACTCTGCCCGGTACTGATCGCAAGTTTCCTTTTCAAGATTTGTATGGTAGCGGTACTCAGTGTAATCATCGCTTTTGAATCGATGATAAAACAAATACGATGAAAGGTGATTCCTATCACATTTACTTAATGCATTGTATCCTCTGAGCTCAAATCTTCCGCAAGTAGGGCATTCATAAAAAACGGTATTCATTCCAAAGTTTGAACTCGTTTCCGTTACAGAACCGCAAACGGGGCATTTTGTTGCTTGCTGCATATTAGAAATCCTCCGAATTCGTTATTCAATTAATGATTATAACAGAATCGGTGAGCTTTTTCTACATATTCAGACTTTTTCAGGGAAAAACAATTCGTAAAAGTAATGTTTGAGACATTCCCAAATGTGTTAATATTGTCGTTATGTTGCTGTTTGCCGCGCAGAACTCACGCTTCCTCATTGCTATGTTTTAATGCATCAATTTGTCGCTGATCATGGGGTTTGTATTTTGTTGCGCTTCCATAGCCGCCATGATGTCGGTATGCGGCACAGGATTTACGCGTGTTTGTTTTTCGTGGTGTACCGGCTCCCATGCGAGCATTTACTTCATTGTTGTTTGCCAAATAACCGTGCTGTTCCGGTAAATTAAGTACGGTCCGCGTTCTTGATGTGTTTGTCAAAAGGCGCACTCTTTGCTGAATCTTTTTTAAGCGACGACGCCTTCTTTCAGAACGATTTATCATTTTGTATCCTCCGAGTGATAGAATGTTATTCCTTCGTTGTTTACGCTTTTGAGGCGAGGATCTGCCATGCAGTATTTATGAAAAAACGAGACTTTCATCAGCTTAATGGAGATCACGATATCATTTTGAAGTCCTAACACACTAACAGGAGAACTAATCTCATTGCGGTATTGTCTTAATTGAGTTTCATTATCCTCATCGACGAGAACCAGAAAGTTGATGTCCGACTCCTCAGTGTAATCCCCACGGGCATAAGAACCATATAAAATGACATCACGTAGTTTTGTTCCCAAAACGCGCTGTAACATTGCGGATAATTCTGTAATTAACCCGCTTAACGAGCCGTCGTATTGTTTTGAATGATCCAAGTGATGGGAAAGGCCAAGACCTCGAATCGTGTCTGCAAGGAATAGGCAAAGCCCTTCTATTTCCTTACGATTCAATGTAGATAGATATTGCAGTTGTTCATCGACCTTGAGATCAGAAAATGATATGTCCTCTTTTTTTCCATTGCGCATGACAGCACAAAAAGCCTCGTCCAGAAACCTCTTTGACGGAAATTGATCGGGTGCAGTATCTTTTTGTAATTTGTGCATAGTGATCCCTTTCGCATCACGTCGGAAGATCATATAGTCACCGTCACGAACCTCAAAAGCCTCCATTACTGAAGAAGGAAGCTGAATACTACCATCTGCCTCAAGTATCGCTTGATCGGCAGACTTTGCTTTATAATATGGATTTTTTGTCGACGTTGAGAAATCATATTCCTCTTTCATAAGAGCTCCCACCAATAATCATAAACTTTACGATAGCCCCCATGGTTTGAGGGGTTGTTGGAACGACGGACCTTGCGATTCGCTACATTGCGCAGGTATTTTCCTCGGCTCCTCTGTGAACCGACAGAATATCTGACGTATCGATTTTTGCGCTCATCAAAATAAACGCCGGCCCCATAACTGTGCCTCGTTTCAATGTATACTTTCCGCAGACGCCGATGTTCCTCCATTTTTCTCTGATGTCCCATATTGCTCCTTTATAATCTGCTCAATCAACCTTAATTTTTGTGTCTTTGAGCAATTCAAGTTCTGAACATACAATAGAATGATTTGTTCATGCACAATTGCAACGGCATTCTGTAAATCCAATTTGCCTTGAATTGAAGTTGGATAATGCGATATAACCTTCATGAATTATTCCTTTGACATTAGTTCCACCGGGTCATCAAAGAGCCAAATACACTTTGAGACCACAAGGCTCTTTCCCGGTTCTTCCCACGGAAGGTGCATAAAACTATGGATATTATTTCCTGGGAACAGGCTCTCGCAATATTTCGGAATTTCATCTTCTGATACAATACCGATTGCCTCTGTTCCTTTTAATCGCTCTATAAACAGTTCTGCATCGTGAAGAAACACAGGTAACTGATGTTCACAGAGTGCAAGGTAAAAATTTAACGTTTCAACGGTTCGCCCGATTGCTCTTCCGGCAAGCGAAAAGAAATAGCCTTTTTTATCAATATGCACATAGAGCGCAACATGGGTAGCGTTGCCCCCTCGCATTACTTCCCAAGGATGACCTCCGAACAGCTCTCCATTCGTCAACCAATCATGAAACGCCTCTGGAGAATCAAGGGGGACCTCTACAAGGTTATCATCTCTCCCATCTGCAAAGCGGTAATATTGTTCTTTCGGACTCAAACCTTCAATGCAAAATGCTTGCGGATTGGCGGCATATCCATATGAACAAGCATCAAAGAACATACCTGCCGTCATATTTTGAATCCTGCCAACAGAGCCGTAGTCTTTCCCTTGTTTTGCGATAGTACTCAAGAACTGTTTCTGTTTACTTTCATCAAAATACTTATAAAAATCAGCACGCTCCTCAGGATAGATATCCCAATAGTCATTACGGGATATAATTCCCGTGCGTTTCAACAGAGGCAACTCGTCTTTAACGATAGCGTTATACGTCCCCGCCTCAAGTTCTGCAATACAGTTTTCAACGGCATCGCAGACCCATTGGAAGAACTCTGCGGCATTAATATCACAATATTTGTACTCACTTCGATGGTTATCTTCGTAAACCAATTTATTGTCGAAAATTAAGGCTCGGAACTGTATATCTGCCTCATAAATTGCTGTCATAGAAAACCACGATATTTCATCAGGGAAAAAACTCTCCCAATCGTTTACAAAATCCTCATATATTTCAAATACTCCATCTTCTTTTAACTCTTCAAAGTCCCCGTAATCCTCAATCGAACCACGAGGAGCGCGAAGCCATAATGAATATGTTCTTTCACCATCTAAAGGCTTAATTGTCCTCACAAGGGCGAAAATTTTATCGAGAATGGGATCTATGACATTCTGATCGTGAAATTGAATACGATGCCCAGAAAAACTCCTCGTTCCCATGCTATCAATATAGTGTTTAATTACAGGTGCTTTTAATTCAGACATCATTTTCCTCCCTCGTATATCAACATTCGCTGAATAGCTTCGATTGGCGCAAGATAGATTGTTTTTGCTTCTCCATTGCAGTATACGAGTCCTTCTGTAAGTAACTCAAAATCACAGGTTTCAGTTATACGAGGAAGCCAATTAGACACAATCGTCGATTGACAATTAATTTTATCATTCATTACACAATTTCTCCTCTGAATAATATTCTGCTCCATTATCAAGACATAAACAAGCAAGATTCCCCTGTTTTCCACCATGGACAATCGAATCATCCTCATATCCTGAACCGCAATCCATTCCGATTACCCGGTTGCCGTGATAAATGCGAAGCGGATTATTCGGCTGATACATTTCTGTTGGTGTATGCCCGAAAATCAGAATATAATCTTCGGGCACAAGCTCCTCTTTGTGATATCTGTGCCATACGGCAAATGTACGGGGATCGCTGTACTCATAGTGATACTCACCATAAAACTCTATCGGATATGCGTGAACTAACTTGTATTTCATTCCATTCACTTCGATATCAAAATACAACGGACGATCCCGTAAGTATTCGCAAATTTTTTCTTTTCTTGCGTTATCTAACCGTTTAAGAGCCTCGTGCGTAATTGTTCCGCCATTGCGATACCAAAGCCGGAGAGTTCCCCATTCGTCATAGGAGTGCGCTGCATTATAACCCCTGTACTTGGGGTCAATAGCAGATAACATCATATGTTCGTGATTGCCAAGCAACATCTGAATATTCGGTTGTTCCATAATAAATTCCAATATTTCGACCCCACTTGGATGGCGGTCGATTATATCCCCCAAAATATACAATGTATCGTTGTGGGTCAGATTGATCTGCTGTAATATGGAATCAAACCGCCGTTTATTTCCGTGTATATCCGACATTATATAGACCATTCAGCCTCGACGCCTCCCATCTTTTTTGCCTTTTGAATATCTTCCTGGGTATAGGGGAATGGCAAGTCACCAAGCCGTACAGTTTCCTGAAGAAAAGTAATGAGAATCTGTTCCATTGTAAATCCGAGCGGGGTAATCACCGTCATTACCTTGTTATATAGATTTTCCTCAATACGAACCGTCAAAATAACCTCGTTATTATTTTCTTTCATATTGCGATCCTTTCAAAATACTATTCCGACACTCTCCATCAAACAGAATTTGCGATCCTTCGTTTTCTGCACTGCGCTCAAGATCACGATCACAAAAACATTACTTTTCTTGTTGTTTTGCAGACAACGCTGAACAGGTTTTATTGATTGGTGTAATTTAGCGATAAACTGAACTGCTGTCCTGCCGTGCAATAGGGAAACTGCGAACTGACAATTTATGCAATGAGGGAGTATCGATCTAAGGGGACGATTCTTCCATAGAGCCCAGACCAGGTTCCGGGCAAACCGATCTAAAAAAGAACAGGAAATCCCAAAAAGGTGGAATCGTACTGTTATTATTTAGAATAATCCTCAATAGAATTTTACCCGCAAGGTTTCTATCCTAAAGAGAGGACCTTAAGGAGGGCTTCAAACTCATTCACACAAATTCTGCTTGATGCAGAGAGCCGGAAGGCTCTCAATTGTTAATATGGGTTTTAATAAAATCAGACATCACTTCGTCAAAAGAGTCGTTAACATCATATGGCGGAGCATAATCTACTTCGGTTGTGACCATAAGAGTATCAATTTGCGTTGAGGTTTTATCCGCCGCGCTGGACAGTTCTTTTTGTGTGGCTTTCGCTGACTCGCGGTCGTATGCCTCTTCGGTTTTTGTATCAATATCGTAATAATATGATACTTGTGTTCCTTCGAGATTAAAACGGTAATCGGTTCCTCGCTCTTTTCGTACAGCACCTTTGTGTGAAAGCATTGTTTGTATTGCTTTTGCTGCTTTCTGACGGTATTTGTTGCTTTCGATGGCTGCATCGAGATCAAAGCCCTGCTCTGTCGCCACAAACTCTTTTGCCTGAGAAATTGCTATGGCCAGCTTTTCCCGTTCCGCAATGAGCCATACGATAAAAGCGATCACTTGATCATTTGCAAAGAACTCAGGGACTGTGACAATCTCGATATCTTCACTTTCGATGTCCGGGTTCGCTTTGTTTTTGTAGTGCGTTTTAATTGTTCGCAGGCAGTGATCTCTGTCCAAAAGACTATCTTCTGCTGCATCAAATAGATTCGCTAAAAAATTTTGATAGCGGAATGCCTCTTTCAGTACCATAGGTTAATTTCCTCCTTTTATTGTTCCTTGGTTTTTAGAAATGGCAGCGGTGTGATACCGCTCTTTTTCATCAGTTCCATAAAAGATGCTACGTTTTTTCAAACTGCGGCATAAAAGGTTCTTCGGTTGTATAGTTCAGGTAAATACAGAACATAATAGCCTTGAAAACAAGCTCCATAACGTGTTCTCTTACATGGGGTTCTATCTGCTTGACCATACTCCCGATATCGGTGATTGTCTGTGTCCACAGCGGATAAAAAGTATCCTGTTCGTCAATGTTGAAATCGTGCAGCCATTCCCTGACCGTGTGTTTTTCAGAATCGTCACCGCATTCTATTTCCTGCAGGAAATAGCGAACTTCCATTTTTGTGAAATCCACTTTTTCTCCCGCTGACGCCCCCATTCCACGTCCAAGCGGATACAATGCACATACGGTTGGCTTCGCGTTGTGAACAGAGCACTTCCGATCTTTGAGGAGGGGGCATCTTTTGATCGATCCTCGCGGTTTCAGGCGGACAATGACCATGCGGGAATATTGGCCGAAATACGCCTCGCAGTAATTGACAAAGACCTCTTCGGTTCCGATTTTCAACTCCTTGGCCAAATTATAAACGTCAAGTGCATTCAACAGAATATCTTCCCGGTTGATACAGCATTTTCCGCATATTGTGCAGTGAAACCGGAAGGTATCATCCAACCCTATCTGCTTGTTTTCGTAGTCATCTACAATGTTCTTCATTCGTTCGTCCATTTTGCGGACCTCCGTCATAGTATTAACCTCTGTTCTGAGGTCAGTACATATTCGCTCTTATCGACGCATTTATCAAGTCATTTCGGAGCTATATTAAGCACAAGATTTCTCCGATTATTATGTGCTGTTTACACAATTCACCTATTCGTCTTCCTCGTCCAATGAAAAGCAGAGCCAGCTCGCGTGTTCACCGAAATATTCCGGGGCGAACTTATAGATAAGCCTGCAAAGCCGTTTATAGAGTAGAATAAAACGTTCCTCATCGCAATATTCAAGCAGACCGTCAATAATCTCGTCAAGCTGCTCTTTTGTAGGTCTACCACCATGTGCAAAGGCATCGATGACTTCACAGTAAAGCTGATACGCTTCATCACGAAGCCCTATCAGGTTCTGATAGATTTCTTTCAGCTCTATGATCTGTTTCTGGGTCATTCTGCGGTCCTCCAACCGGCGGCGGTCCTGGATTTGCGGCAAGTATTTCGTCGAGTGTTCTCGGCATATATTCCATGTAAGGCATCATGCAGCCGACATTGATAATTCGGCAGGGTATATCTGTATCCCATAGCTCTTGTTTCCACTTTTCTGTAAGTTCCCATTCACGGGAGTTGTGGACGTGTCCATACAGCATGAAAGCCCCGTAGCGGGCGTTTTTATAAAACATAATAGGGTAATGACAGAGTATCACCAGGCGTCCGTTATCGTTGACTTCCGCATAGTGTTCTATGCTTTCCCATTGGCGCCCAAGGTTGCCATGAACTCGGTCGTGATTTCCTCGAATGAGATGCTTATGACCATTGAGCGCGGAAAAAATGCGCATACTTTCGGCTTCATTTTTCCAAAACGCGTCACCGAGAACATAGACGGTATCTTCAGATTGAACCTTGTTGTTCCATCGATTGATTATCTCTGTATCCATATCTTCTACGGATGGAAACGGTCTTGTATCAAATCGAAGAACGTTTTTGTGTCCGAAGTGCATATCCGCGATATAAAAGATCATTCTGATTCACCGTCCGGTATTGAATTCTTTTCTGGCATTTCACGATTTAATATTTCTTCGCCTATTTCGGCATAAAGACTTGTCCACAACTCCCGCTGATCAAGGTTTGAACGATCAAGCCATTCTTTGATGTCCTTACGCATATTGTGAAGCGTTCTTGTCCGCAGTGCCTTCATATATCTTCGCACGAAGCCATCGATAACAGCCGGCATATAAGTTGCTCTACCGATGGCATATCGAAGTGCGCAGATAACCATCATATTAAACTGATCGTCAATCTGGAACTCAAACCAGGATGCAGGACACAAAATAAGGTCGTCTTTATTCTCTTCTGTAATCACATAAGCGGTATTATCTTTGCTTATTATAGAGAGGATGTCATCCATATTGCTACAGAATTCCTGTCGTGTAATTCTTGGGAATTTTGTCGAATCAGGCAAATTGTCCAATTTCATCGTGCGTTTCCTCCTGTCCTGGCAAAATAAACTGATGTGCCCACTTAAAGTTCTCGACGAGTTGTGACGTGTTTTGGGGAACGCCGCGCTTTACAACTTTCATCTGTGCATCCCGCGTTGGATGAATGCCGAACGGCAGATCAAAATCTTTTGGAAATACCCAAAGGTGATAGATATCCATAAGATCTACAAGATTTTTCTGCTTCGGAAAAACTTCGATTGCAAGGCGGTTTTCACCAAATAGCTCGTTTTTGATTTCCTGCTTAATCCTCCATGGTATTTCCCTTTCGCCATTTGCAGAAAATAATGAACCATCGTGACGAATAATGCTGATTGCAGCGTGTTCAACTTTTCCCCACGGAGTGATTAATAGTCGGCTTGTTACTTGCAATCCATCATTCGACATCCAACAACGATCCATCTGTGGCATCCATTGACCATGGTACACCCCAAACTGCTCGTGAAGATACTGAGGGGCTATGGTTTCTCTCCATTCTCTTTTTTGGAAACTGTTATCCATGTTCTTTCACCTCCTCGAAATTTTCATAAAAATTTTTTGGTGCCAAGTGATCTATCAATATTCATTACACAAAATCCTCTCTTGTAAATTCATATCCTTGCTCGTCCTTAAAGTAATGATGTGCGTACAGACCATTCGCGTATTCAAAGTGGCTGACAGGAATATGCTCCGGCATATTCTCATCGTGATATGGGCTATGTGGATTCGTTTCAACAGGCGTTTTGGGAATCGCACCGTCTACGCCACCGTTGTGGCAGAGAACCTCTTTGGTGAATCCCTCCCATGACAATTCTTCGAGGTACTCATCAATGATGCGAAACTCGCCGCTGTCATATGCTTTTTTCAGTTGTTCGACCGATCTGCATTTCTCATGGGCTTGAAACAATGGAATCCAACCGCAGCTAACTTTTGCAACGTGGATTTCATATCCAAATTCAGGAACATCCACAAGAGAAAAAGTCCTACCGAAAAAGTTATAGATGGCTTCCTTGTTTTTTGTAAAGTAATAGTAATTCGTACTCATATTACCTCCGCTTATCCGTCTGCAAAAATATCATCGCAAAATTCTTTAAGATTGATATGGTCGGTGGAGTGGAGTAGATCCGTCGCAGCCGTTTGGGATGTATGGACGTCCTCCACAACATATAGCAGATTTCGTATTTCAAATCCACCTTGCTGCATTGAACGGACATCAAAATTCCATCGGTTTCCCCAGAAGCCATCCTTGAGATCATTTCGTTTTCCGTCTTCCGATAGATAATACAGATCTGATATTATCGCCCGCACACAGCGGTAATACTTTTTATCATAAAGAAAGGCGATTTGTGAAAATACTGCCTTAGAGAATCCCATACGATAAGGGAATCCCCAAGTATTAATATGATTCCATTCATAAGCATTCTGAATGATATGCGAATGGTCCAGGATCGTTAGAGGCACAAGAATCGGAAGAACTTGATATGCAATCCTATGTACTGCATTTCGATCTCCTGTAAAGTAGGATTGTATTTTTGAGGCTGTCTCCGGGTAAGCATTGTTCTCATTTAGTCTTTGCGCGAACAGGAGCAAATCGTCCTCGGTCCCAATATACATTTTGCTGCCGGAAACAAAGCCTGGAAGTGCTGGGTCGTCTAAAAACAACAGGTAATGTTTTGTTTTTGCATTATTCCTCATGTTATAAAACCATCCATTAAAAAATATAGTCCATCGATTGTTTTGTCGATATGCCAATGTCCGCAAAACCATCGGTTGTAAGTCAGCTTGTCCTCAATAGAATCAAGCCATTCCTCTGTAGTTTTGTCTACAAGCGCCTGGTTCACAGAAGGCATAAAAGCCTCTGTCGGCGTGTATTTTATGGGGCAAGTGTGCGATAAGACTTGGTCTATCGTCCAGTTGCGCTCTGCGAGAACATTTTCAATTTTTCTCTTTGTGTCTTCAGAGGGCTGTTCATCGGAAAACCAGGAAATTCCTCTTGCCAACCGGTAATATTTATCCACAGAATAGGCACCGCCTATCACAATAGTTGAACGCCCGTCCAAATCATAAATATCACCATCGTTGGCGAACAAAAGCCTCGGATATTGCTCCTGTTGCCAAACCATGCCGCCGTGCCATTCGATTTCTTTATATCCGTATACAGTATAAGGTCTGCGCTCATGATTTCCATGAATGCAGAAGATCGTAGGTGGTAGCTTCGCAAGAGCTTTTTTTAATCTGTTGTCACGCTCGTCCCCATAATAATTTGCGCCAACGTCTCCAAGAATTACAATAACATCTTCTTCCGTGAGACTATACTTGTCGCAGAAATTCACGATTTTATGAGGTTGACCGTGAATGTCCCCTGTGTAATAGATCATTTTTGTATGCTCCTTTTCGATTTTTGATTATATATGGTCTTGCCGAAAAAATCTCGTTTTTCCGAAAAACGTGTTGCGAGTGGGCAAAATTATAACCGATTCCACTTTAACAGGACAAAGTCTCCCAGAGCTGCAAATATGCAACTCATTTTCGCTACTTGATAAGCTATAAACCTACGGTGAATTCGTTGACCGCCGGTTTATTGTAATTCTCAAAAAAATGCGGTAGACTTATTTGTGATTTAATAAATATGCTTTGTGCTTTCTGAGTGCGGTTTTTGTAGAGGCCGCGACGTCGAGCATTACTCTTTTCTCATATTCGCTTGCATCAGAAAGTAAAGACGCAAATGCGTGGTTTGAAACCCTGACCGTGTTTGTCAATACATCGAGCAACAATTCATCGGCAGACACATTCAGTGCATTCGCCATCGCCACAAAGGTTTCGAGGCTCATCCCTTTTGTGCCTGTTTCTATATAGCTCATAGAGGAGAGGCTGATGTCTACCATTTCTGAAAGTAATTGTTGCGACAGTCCCCGCTTCTTTCTGAGCTCGCTGATTCTGTTCCCGATCAATGCTTTGTTGAGTGCCATATTATTTAATACCTCCTAAAAATTTTATGGCACTATTATATACGATAGGCGTAGTTTATAGCTATCGTATATGTAATTTTTTTTTCGATTTGTTATAATAATCGTGTATTTTTGCTTGGAGGTGGAGATCATAAAAACCGAGTACGCCGCATTTTATAAAGAAATTGGGGAGCGCATCAGAAACACTCGAATAAAGAAAGGGATGAGCCAAGAGCAACTTGCTGATAAAGCTCAGTTATCCACCTCTCATGTAAGCGAAATTGAAAGAGGAAACAAAGAACTGCGTATTTCCACGCTATACAGAATTGTTGAGGCGCTTGAAACGCCGACGGATAATCTTATCCGCCCGCATATCCCGCAAACTGTTGAATATTACAAAAAGGAGTTCAGCGATTTGTTAGAGGGATGCACACCCGCTCAGATTGAGTTCATAACCCGTATCGTGCGGGAAGTGAAAAAAACGGAAATTTCATAAGCGATTTTTACACGGGGGTTAATTGCCCCCGTTGTTTTTTGCAGAAAATTTTAATTTTTTTGTCAGATATAAACCGTGGGTCAAGTAGTTGACCGGCGGTTTATTCCTTTTGCCCGGAAATGTGTTTATACTTATTTTCACATAGAACGGCAAAGGAGATTTTTGCATGGAAGAAAACAATGCGCAACAGCCTATGGAACTATCAACGGTTCCTGTTTACCAATCGTCTATAATCACGAATCCAAAGGCAAACAGGATCGCAGAACACAGGGAATACATGAAAACCGTTCCCCGTGAGGAACCCGATCCAAATTATTCATTCAAGGTCGGTGTGTACATTCGTTTTTACAATCAGACCAAATACGATAATTACCTGGATTTTCATATGCAAGAATTTCTTGATCGTATCAGCTCCTGTCCGGCTTGGACCTTGGTTGACTTTTATATCGATGAAGGCGCAGTAGCTCCGAATATGGAATCCGCTCCCGAATGGTGCAAACTATTAAACGATTGCATGGAAGGTAAAGTTGATCTGATTATTACGCAGAAGGTATCCAATGTGTCAAAAAAAGTTGAAGAGATGACGATCTGTGCAAGTGTTCTCGCCGCCCATAATCCTCCAATCGGGATTTATTTTGTTTCCGAAGATATTTATACACTCGCTTCGTATCACCTTTCCGATATGAAGTACAAAGCATTTCTCCCGCCGGAAGGGCTGATTCATCCAGAAGACAGAGTAATGCTTGAGGCCGGGGAAGGAGGTGGAACTGAATGATAGACAAAGAACGGCGTGAAGAGATACAACGGAAAAAAGAACAGACGCGTCAGAGAATGCAAGTCACCCTTGATCCTGATAAGGTGCTGCATACACCTGGACGCAAGCCGGCTGACTTTTACGATAACACCTCACCAAAGCGGGTTGGTATATATGTGCGGGTCTCAACAGACGATGTTCGGCAGACAACCTCATATGAGTTACAGAAAATTTATTATGAGGAATATGTCAATCGGCACGAAAATTGGACGCTGGTCGATATCTACGCAGACGAAGGCATCAGCGGAACTTCGCTGCGGCATAGAGACAATTTCCAACGTATGATAGCGGATTGCAAAGCTGGTAAAATCGATATTGTTATAACGAAGAGCGTGTCCCGATTTGCAAGAAATGTTGTAGATTTTATTAGCATCGTCCGAGATCTTGCGGAACGTCGACCTCAGGTCGGAGTCTTCTTTGAGTCAGAAGCGATTTTTTCGCTGAATGAGGATTCCAGTATGGCACTGTCTTTCCAAGCGACGATGGCTGAAGAGGAATCGCATACACGAAGCCGAAGCATGGAGAGTTCTTTGCGGATGCGACTCGATCACGGCTTACCTCTGACGCCCGAATTACTCGGATATTATAAAGATGAGAACGGAAAACTTACGGTCAATCATGAAGAAGCTCCTACGGTAAAACTCATATTCTTTATGTATCTTTACGGATATTCGACACCTCAGATTGCAGAACTCCTGAATAAACTTGGTCGGCAATCCTATTTGGGAAACGTGAAATGGACATCAAGCACGGTTATCGGTATTTTACGAAACGAGCGCCATTGCGGAGATGTTCTTACCCGAAAGACGTATACCGTCAGTTATACAACTCATAAAACTGTTCCGAATGACGGGGTAAAACCGCAAACGACGTACTTGGATCATCACGAGCGCATCGTTTCGCGGGATGATTACCTCGCCGTTCAACAATTATTGAACAATGCACGTTTTCGCCACCACGCAATGCTGCCGGAACTTCGCGTCGTTGAAAGCGGTATTCTTAAAGGTTTTGTGACGATTAATACAAGGTGGTCAGCATTTAAAGAAAAAGATTACTATGCGGCTGCGCAAAGTGTGTATATTTTTGATGACACGACCGGAGAAATCATAGTGGATCAAGTACCGACGGAATACACCGTCAATGCGGGGGATTTTGATCTGCGCGATTTTGAAATAACACGCTCTGAATTTTTTGATTTTCGGATACGAGCGCAAGTCACATTTGAGGATAAAAAAATCAAATTCAACACTCCTTGTGTCAGAAAATTTGGTGCAAAAAATGAAGTTGAACTGATGATTAATCCCATAACGCAGCAATTTGCTGTCAGACCTGCCACCGAAAACTCAAGGAGCAAAGTGGTAATTTCCAAAAGTGTGAATGGACAATATGTTCCCAAAACAGTACCCACCGCCGCGTTCAGCGATACGTTATTTTCCCTCTTTGGTTGGGATCGAGCGTGTAAGTATCAGATTATTGGCTTTCTTGTTGAGAGCGGAGATGAATTTGCGTATATCTTCGATGTGAAAAATGCGGAAGTATGCGTTAAGCCATATATGCTTAGTCCCGAAAATGGTGGTTGTAGCGATAATAACCGTGTCCATCATTTAACCCCCATTGGAAAGCGTGTCAGAGGTATTCCGAGCGAATGGACTCATACTTTTGGAGAACAGTTTTATCTCCACGAACTTACCATGACCGAACTTGCACGCCAAAGTGAAAAAGAATGGTCATTGCGTTTGAATGGGCGTTTGTTTGAAACAGGAAAACGGTTAAATGTTACCAGCTATGAAGAACTGAGTAGTTATATAAAACAAGAATTAGGCGACTTATTTACGCCAATGATGGAGGTAAAACATGGATAACTATATTACATCCCCAACTATTGTTCCAACCGCACCGGTTACGGTAACCACTGAATCCGTATCGAATGTAGAAAATAATCCGATTCTGAATGATGGTGATACGATTTATGAAGCAGAGGAAGAATTAAATTTGGACAGCTTTCAGGTTGTCCGTCGTGAGTTTTTTGCCCATATTTATGAGCCATCGGTAACATTTAATCAATGTAAGTTTTATGTCAACGCTGCGTGCATTTCCAAATTTCCTAATACGACCTATGTGCAGGTCATGATTGACAGAAACGCAAGGATTCTCGCGCTCCGGCCGTGTAGTGAATTTGATCGTGATTCTTTTCAGTGGTGCAGTACGCCAAACGATAAAGGGAAACGCAAAGCAAAGCAAATCACTTGTCGAATTTTCTTTGCTAAGATCGTGTCCATGATGGGTTGGGACCCGAATTATCGATATAAAATGCTGGGGAAAATCGTCCATGCAAATGGGGAATATCTTCTTGTTTTTGATTTGACTTCAACTGAGGTCTATGAACGTACCGTGAAAGAAGGCGAAAAGCCCAAAATGTCCAGGACACCTGTTTACCCGGAAGCATGGAAAAACCAATTTGGGTTGCCGTATAATGAACACCGGCAATCTCTCCAAATAAGCACTTTTGAGGGATACGCCGTTTATTCACTCAAAGACCCCTCCCCTCGATCCACCGAAAGCGATTCAAGTAATGGTACAAATGACTCTGCGCCGCTTATGATCGATGCGCCTGCGGCTCCTGTTGGAGACGGAGGACAGACGATATGAAAGAGCTTTCCAACCACAGTTGTTTTTTGCTCTTTGATATTAAAAAGGAGCGAATTCGTATCCAAAAGTCAACCTTAAGAGCCATGGGGCCACCGAACTATATCCAGCTTTTGGTTAGCCCCGAAACCGCGCAGGTGGCGATACGGGGGGTAAGCAAAGAACAATCTGACGATCAAACGCATCGGGTCAGGAAAAAACTCCTGGACCAGGATGTGAGTTATGAATTGTATAGCGCAACATTTATCAGCTTGCTCGGAGGATTGATTCCAAATTTATCTCCCGATTATTCTTATCGGCTATACGGTCAGGTCTTTCCAACTGAAAAACTTGCGATTTATTCCCTGCAAAGTGTAGAAAGAGTGGAAAGGGTTGAAAACAAAGAGGGCTGCTGACGATGGGAACAAAAAAATTGTATGAACTGAAAATAAAGCGGGAGTTTAAGGATTTAATTCGCCCTATATCAAAAAAGGAATATCTACAACTGGAAGAAAACCTTCTTCGTGACGGCTGTACTGAACCCATCGTCACATGGGACGGGTATATTGTTGATGGTCACAATCGTTATGAAATTTGTTGGAAACATAAAATTCCATTCGAGATTACAATATTGGATCTCGAATTTGAGGAATCCGTAATTGCTTGGATATGTGCGCACCAACTTTCCAGACAAAATATTTCTGAGGAAACACGGAAGTATCTGATTGGCACACAGTATGCAAGCGAGAAATTAGCCAATAACCGAAAAAACGCACGAGGTCATAATCAATATACCGAGAGAACTGCCATCGAACCGGTAGGCCGAGGGCGTCCTTCTGATCCTTGGGGGCATCGCACAGCGACGAAAATTGCTACAGAGAACAATATCTCTATTGGAACCGTGCAGAAATATGGAATCTACGCCAGGGCTTTGGAAGAGATCAGGAAGAAGACGCCTGAACTGCTACCAAGAATTTTTTCCGGGCAATATAAAATTTCGCACGAGAATATCATTGAACTATCCAAAAGAACCCCCGCCGAAATACGGAAAGTATGGGCACGAATTGAGGACGATCAAGCTACATTAGTCAAATACAAAAGATCAAGAACTGAAATCCGGGGCGAAAATGCCTACAGGGATGATGATATACCTGGGATCAAGAAAACGCCGGAGTTTGACCCTGATGCAGAAGTAACCGGGTTAACTTTGACGATTCCAATGTGGATCAGCTCGATAGAGCGAGTAGAGAAAAAATCAGACTTGAAAATCATCTCTGTAAAAGCAAGAAATAGTCTGCTGGAAGCGTTGATTATGTTAAATGAAGCCATCAAGCAGATGGTGAGGAAAGTTGAGGAAAAGTAAATGGAAGAATCCAATCCCTATGTGCCGCAGGTACGTTATGAATTGATCCCGATCAAAAACCTTGTTTCGAATCAGAATTATCAAAGATTTCTTTCACAGACACATATAGCTCGTGCTGTTGCCGGTTTTAATGTATATCAAATCAACCCGGTTAAAGTAAGCCTGCGAGATGGAATGCTCTTTGTAATTAACGGTCAGCATACGATAGAAATCGTAGCGGCTGTGTCCGGTTCACGGGATACGCCTGTGTGGTGTATGATATACGATAATCTATCGTATGAGAGCGAGGCTGACATTTTTGCGAACCAGCAAAAGTTTGTCAAAACGCTATCCCCGTTTGATGTGTTCAAGGCCAATATTGAGGCGGGGAATGATGACCAAATTATTATAAAAAGTCTGGTCGAATCCTATGGATTGGAAATCGGACGTACTCGCGCATATGGGAGTATTTGTGCAATCTCAACATTGGAATCCATTTACAATAAATACGGCTACGATGTTTTGGATCGCACCCTTCTTTTAATTATCGGCGCCTGGGAAGGTGACATGAATTCGTTTTCAGGGAACGTTATGAACGCTGTTGCAAAATTGATTACAGTCTACGGTGATACTCTTAATAACGAAGTATTCAAAGAGAAATTGGGCGCTATTTCAATAAAGCAGCTTACTCGAACCGCGAAGGATCGTCGACCCGGTTCTTTAGGATATGCGGAAGCAATGATTATCACATATAACGGAAAGAAAAAGAACGGTTCACAGCATCGTTTAAAACTCAATCAGTTATATGCAAAAGAAAACTCACTCTTTGCGAATCTCACGGATGATGAGGATGACGAGGATGTCGCCTCGGATGAAGAAGGTATCAATGAAGATGCTGCTGAATATGTCGAAGAATGAAGGAAAGAAAATGCCGCTTTCCTCTTGTAAAGAAAACGGCATTTTGCTGGCTTGTATGCTTGAATCATACAGGTTTTGATGCGTATTTCTTGGAAATCCAAGTCAAGAACTCATCAATAGTGGGGACCTTTCCTTTATGAGGCACGCCCTTCCAGAATGCCCGTGTTTCAGGGTCTGGGCTGTTAAAGCCATAGTTGATTGCATAAGTCATATCAGCCCTAACCTGAAAAGGCGAAACACCGTTTTCTTGCGCTATCATCTGAATAATACGGTCAGTCTTGTTTGTTGATTTCTTGATCATGGTTAATCATACTCCTTTTCTTTGGTATTGTAAATACCGTTTAAGTTAGCTGTATGATAACACAGGTTTCGTGTCGAATTTACAAGAATAGTGTAACCGTTTAAAATTTTTATGAAATTTCGATTTCGGCGCCGTTTCGGAAAACAAAAATCAATCGATTGTCAGAATAGACGCGCACAAGGTCGACACATACCGTCCATAGCTTTTCGTCAAAGGTCGAGATAGGATTTAATTCGCTTAATTCAAACATAAACGCACCGATTGCATCTGCCTTACTTTTTCTCTCGGCTTTTTTTGCTTCAAGTTTTTGTGCTTCCGATTTTAATTTTTCATACCGAAGTTCAAAATTTGAATATTTTTCAAGGTACGCATTTTGGTTTTGTGCGACGGTCGCGTTTTCCAAAATGGATTGTTTTGTGAGAGCCATTATGACTTCTATCTCCGCATAGATTTCCTGTAGACGGAGCTCAATTTCCGTACAATCGGTTAGGGTATGCAAAATGATTTCGCAATCCTCAAGCAATCTCGCTTTATCAGTGAGAAGCCTATTCATCGCTTCAATAAACCCGGATTTAATTTTGTCTTCCGTAACGTGCGGTGTCATACATTTGCTTTCCGTTTTGAATTTGTTGTTGCATTGCCAGATGATTTTTCGGTATTTACTGTTGGAATTCCAGACTTTTGCTCCATAGAAACATCCACAATCTCCGCATACGATTTTGGAACCGAAAATACTTCCGCCGCTATAACTTCGACCGATTCCTTTTCTGCGGACCATTTCTGCCTGCACAATTTCAAAATCTTCGGGGGAAATGATCGCCTCATGGCTGTGCTTAACGTAATATTGAGGAACTTCTCCCTCGTTGATTTTCATTTTCTTTGTCAGAAAATCAACCGTAAACCTTTTTTGTAAGAGAGCAGCCCCCATATATTTTTCATTTGTCAGAATGCTTTGCACTGTGCTTGTCTGCCACTTACTTTTGCCGGATGGTGTCGGCACCCCTTCCGTTGTCAGAATTTTTGCAATGCCACAGGTCGTTTGCCCTGATATGAATAAACGATAAATCTTACGGACAGTTTCAGCCTCTTCAGGTACGATGACTGGGATGCCATTTTCTCCCTTTGCATAACCGAGGAAGTGTTTATACGGCAAACTAACTTTTCCATCTGCAAAACGCTTTCGCTGTCCCCATGTGACGTTTTCAGATATAGATCGGCTTTCTTCCTGGGCAAGTGAGCTCATAATTGTTAAAAGCAGCTCTCCCTTGCCGTCAAAGGTGTATATATTTTCTTTTTCAAAATATACCTCCACACCATATTCTTTCAGCTTCCGAATGGTCACCAAACTATCTACGGTGTTTCTTGCAAAACGGCTCACCGATTTCGTTATAATTAAATCGATTTTTCCTGCGAGGGCGTCTTCGACCATTTCTTTAAATCCATTACGGTGTTTTGTATTCACGGCTGTGATACCCTCGTCGGTATATACTCCTACAAATTCCCAATCTGAGCGGCTCTGAATATAATTGGTGTAATAGCTGACCTGCGCTTCATAGCTCGTCTTTTGTTCTTCGCTATCTGTAGAGACACGGGCATATCCGGCTGTCTTTCTACGTTGCACCGCTGTTTTTGAAACCCCGGTCATAGGATTTAGTGTTGCGGGGATTACTGTTACCGATCTTGTCATGCTGTTACCTTCCTCCATCGTTCTTGTGCATTTCTTCGGGCTTGTTCCTTCATCTCTTCCGTCCAGCTATTCGACCGTGATCGAGGTTGCCACGATGTGGTATAAGTCGAACCCGAAAAGAAATTAAAATGCAGTTCATTATTCGTGCCTACAATAACGGTGTCAATTCTTGAGGCAAACTCTTCATTGTTGAAGTTGTCTATTCCAAGCGCCTGTGTCGCAGCATTCATCATGATTTCCTCCGGTACCTGCCGGGAGAGAGGACACATAGCTTTCCCTTGTTGGTTAAATGTACTGCAAACCCAAACGGGACCGCTTTTCGTAACCTTGCGTCTGAATTTTTTTCCGCACCCCTCGCATATGAGTTTGCTTGTAAAAGTATAGGATTTTTTAGGGTCAGACCGATTGGTGTTTTCATTTCTTCGGGCAATTTCCATTTGCACCATTAAGAAGGTGTCCATATCAACAATTGCTTCATGCGTTCCCTCCACTCGGTACATAGGAAGTTCGCCCGTATTATACATTTTCTTTTTCGTTATATGATTTTCTCGGTATGTTGTTTGAAGCAGAAGATTTCCCGTATATGCGTAATTTCTTAAAATCACCATGATAGAACGGTGACACCATTTCTTCTTTGTCCTTGTCGGAATTTCCCGCGCATTTAATCGCTTTGCAATTAACATTGACCCGTCACCTGCAAGGTAATCTTCAAAAATCCCTTTAATAACGGAGGCTTCGTTCGGTTGCACTACAAATTTCCCGTTGTCATAGCGATACCCATATATCGTTCCATTCCATGGCATACCACTTTTGAAATTTGTACGGACGCGCCATTTTTGGTTTTCGCTTGCCGACCTACTCTCCTCTTGAGCATAAGATGCGAGGATTGTGAGCATCAGTTCACCTTCGGCACTCATAGAATGAATCAGTTGTTCCTCAAAATAGACGTCAATGCCGAGGCTTTTAAGCTCGCGGATCGTATTCAGTAGCATAACCGTATTTCGCGCAAATCGTGAAATGGATTTTGTTATTACTCGGTCTATTTTTCCCAATCTGCAATCCGCAATAAGGTTTTGAAAACCATCTCTCGACTCCTTTGTACCCGTCAGAGCTTCATCCGAATACACGCCCGCAAATATCCAACCGGGGGTGGATTGAATCAGTTGATTGTAATAACTGATCTGTGCCGACAGTGAATGAAGCATGGCATCTTTACCAGAAGATACCCTGGCATAAGCCGCAACACGCTCCAATCCTGGTGGTTTCGCAAGCGGGAATTGCACTCTTTCTACAATGCGTTCCATGCACTTTCGCCTCCTTTAATCGTGTGTCATATTACCTCTAAAGGCCAGGTATATCAACGGTTATTCGCGATATATACTACACAAAGATACGCCATATTTCTTGGCGAAAATTCTATCAATTTTATTGTAGTCCTGAGATGAGATAACTCCCGTCGTAAGCATTTTTCTTGCCAAGCTCATCGTCGATTGGTAATGGAACACAGCCTGTTTACGGTGTTCGGTTTCCTGCGCATCGGTTACGCAATGCCGCGTGGTAGCAGTTGGTTGAACAGTATTTTCTGTGTGCGTTTCCATAACTTGTAAACTCCTTTCCGCATTCAGTGCATTGAAACGAATAATATGCAGTTCGATTTAATTCTTTCGGGTGTTTTGCCCACCAAGCCATTCTGCAAGAATCACAACAGAATCGCTTTTTCCGCTTGTGTGGGATATTTTCAAGTCGTTTTCCACAGGTCGGGCAAATATTAGGCGCGATTGCTGTATTCTGTTTAAATTCGGAATGACGGGCACAATAGGATTTGACCGTATTTACCGAAATTCCGGTCATGGATGCAATTCTGCGATAGCCATAGCCCTCGGCTTGATATTTCGTTATTAGTTCGATTTCAGCATTTGTCACTTTCAATGCCCCCTTTCACAATACGGGCAAAAGAAGTGCTATTTGTGAAGTCGGATATAAAAAAACCGCGGGAAACCCGCGGCAATTGCTATTATTCTTTTATTTATATTGATAGGAAATATTTTTGTTATAGGCTGGATCGGGTTCAAACGTGTTGTTCGAGTATGTCTTCCCATTGTAGGTTTTTCCGGGAACTGTCCAAAGATCATAACCCATGTTCGTCATTTTACCATACATTAGTCCAAAATGAAGATGCGCTGCATAGTGTTGGTTTTTAGCTTGCCAGCCGGAATTACCTGTCGTTCCGATTCTTTGCCCCGCTTTTACAGTTTGTCCATTCGATACGGAAACAGAATTTAAGTGTTCATATAACGAAGAGAAATTGCCATTACTATGATAGATTACGATGTACCGTCCACGACCACCAATGGTCGATGTCGCATCATCGGTTGTCTTACACATAATAACAACCCCATCGGCGGCTGCATAGCAGGGATCACCGACTTTCGACCCTATATCGATACCAGAATGATATCTTGTTCCATTGCTTCGTGTAGAACCGTGGGTTCCATATTTCCCGGTTACTGTTTTATTGGTAGTGGGCCAAATAAGGTTATATTTGTCAGACGTATTATTTTGAGTGGATTTAAATGAATTAAGCACGTTTTTCATTTTTTTAATGGTGGTGGGCCCAAAGGAACCATCTTTTGTAAGTCCAGCTTTGCTCTGGAACTTGATCGTCATCGACTTGGATGCCGGGCCAAAAGATCCGTCAACAGCGAGTTTATTCCGACCGATATTTTCGCGTGGCCGTTACAAAGCAACGGCAATATAACGTCTGGATACGGCTATCGGACAGATCCAATTTCCGGGGAGCATAAGCTGCACGGCGGTACGGATCTTGCGGCTCCTACCGGGACGCCGATTCTCGCTTCTGCGGACGGTGTTGTGATTGCGGCGACCTGGCATAACTCTTATGGCTATTATGTGAAGATCCAGCACAACGATAATACAAATATATTATTTCTCATTCTGAGGGTACAATAGTATTCAGAATGGGAGTGATAAGCATGGATGTACTTGGTCGTGTCAGACAGTTGATGAAGGAGCGCAATTGGTCGTATTACAAGCTCGCAAAGGAGTGCGGCATCCCCGAAGCAACGGCGTATAACATGGAAACCAGGAACACCGTTCCGTCAATGCCGACGCTTGAAGCGATCTGCAAAGGAATGGGGATAACAATGGCTCAATTCTTTGCCGAGGGCGATATGGTCGAAATGACGCCGGATCTGAAAGAGTTATTTGATGTATGGGTAAATTTGACGCCCAAGACAAAAAGCGCGGTACTTCAAATGCTCAAATCCATGAAAGAGGAATAGGCGCAAATTTAATCAAACAGAATGGTGATCTCTACGGGAGCTGTCTTTTTCGGCGGCTCCCGATTTTTATTTCAATAATGAATTATTCGACCTGTCGTTCAATCGCGACAACAGGCGACATCGTGTCGTTGTTATAATCAAAGAAATACATATCAGTTTGAAAGTGAGGATATCATTATGAAAAACAGATTCTTAAGTGAAGAAATCATTCAAAAGTTCAATACCCATCTTTTGGAGGAAGAGCGCAGCGAAAAAACCATTGAAAAGTACAACAGGGACATTTCCGCCTTGCGTCGATTTGCGGAAGAACGGGAAATCAGCAAGGAGCTTGTTATTGCCTACAAGCAGCATTTGATCGAAAGCGGTTACGCGGAGCGCAGCGTCAATTCCATGTTGGCTGCGGTTAACAGTCTGTTTCAGTTTTTGGAATGGTACGATTGCCGGGTAAAAGCAATCAAATTGTCGCCGGAGATCTATAGACCTGATGAAAAGGAACTCACGCGGAATGAGTACGAACGTCTTGTGAATACCGCGATGAAACAGGGAAAGGAAAAACTGGCGGTGATTCTGCAGACGATCTGCGGAACGGGTATCCGAATCAGCGAGCTGCAATTTATTACGGTTGAGGCAGTTAAACGCGGAGAGGCAAAGGTTCATTGTAAAGGCAAGACAAGAAAGGTTTTTATTGTCAGTGAACTGAAAACCTTGCTGTTGGACTTTATCAAAAAAAACCATATCAAGTCCGGCCCGATTTTTCTGTCTAAAACCGGTAAACCGATGAATCGCACTATATCGCCACCTGGTCCCAGGGCAAGGAGTTGAAGGAGCTGCGGGCCAGCCTGGAAACCATCAACAAGACCGCCTCCGAGCTGATTACGGACGTGGACCGCAACTTCGCGGAAATCTGCAAGGAGCGCGGCATTGACCCCAAGGCATTGCCGGAGCAGGAACAGACCGTCCAAGAGCCGGAAACGCCTGCCCCGGAGCCGGAGATCCCGGACACCTACCAAGAGTACGCAACGGATCTCTGCAACCATCTGGACCAGCTCTATCAAAAGGGCCTGCTGAATAACCAGTTTACTTCCATGTCAAAGGATGAAACGGCTGCGGCCTATGCGGATATTCTGCGACACGGAGGATTTGATGGAGCAAGGAATATCCTGGCCGACGCCGCCGAGCGTTCCGGCGTCCCTGCGCCCGTCACGCTGCTGACCCGGCTGGAAGCACTCAGCGACCAATGGGATAAGGGGCTGACCTATCAGATGGAGAAGAATATCTTGCAGGAGGGCAACAGCTATGTGCTGGCCTTTGAGGGCGAAACCTCCCACGGCATCATCTTTTCCGGCCCCACCAACGTCTGCGAGAATCTGCTTACAGAGCTGCGCGAAGGGACAATGACAGCGCGGCAGGCCAGGGCGCTGAATCGCCAATGGGAGGAGGCCGAACAGGAAATGCCCCTGGGCGATCCCGAAAAGCTCTATCTGCTGGACAAGAGCCAAATTCTCCACATCCAGGCCACTGACGAGGGCTTTGACTACACCCTCTACGACGCGGACAGCATGAAGGCCATTGACGGCGGGCTGTTTT
>JAFVBH010000049.1 GCA_017480115.1 Clostridia bacterium | reverse complement strand
GGGAAAGGCATGCTGATCTACCCGGCTTTCCATATGGTGGGCGCTGTCGCGCCTCATTATAAAAATTCCGCAACGAGGGGTATATGTGCCTCTGCCCAAATTTGTCCCGTCGTTGCGAAATTTAAACGGCGCAGTGCGCCGTGCTACCCGTTGCCGCCAATTCGTCTATAAATCCAAATCGCGCAGCGATTTCCGAACCTCCTACCTCTTCCCTTCTACCTTCTACGTCAATTATGATTTATCGGCTTCGCCGATAAATCATAATTGACGCCTATCCGCAAACAATACCTTCGGGTGATGTTTAATGAAACGCATAACCGCGCTTTGTACGGCGATGGTGGTATTCATATGGTGCCTGAATTTGCGGGTAGCGCTGATCATGGACGCGGACTACAGCACTGCGGCGGCGGTCAATTCCGCCCGCACGGTCACAGTCGCGACCTCGCGGGGATACATTTACGATCGCAATTATGTACCGTTGGTCAACCGCGTCAAACAGCATCAGGCGGCGGTTTTGCCTTGCGCGCAGGCGTTAGAGGCTCTGGGGGGAAATTTTGATGATACACAGGTGGATATTCTGCAAGACGGCAAGCCCTACGTGGTCAGCACCTTTTACCGCAGACCGGATACCGATACCGTCAAATATTTTGATACCGCGATCCGTTACGGCACATCGGCGGCGCATATCGTCGGGTATACGAATGCGGAGGGCAGCGGGGTCTGCGGTATAGAGCAAAGCTTTGACGCGCTGCTGTCTGACACTTCAGGCACGGTCGAAGTATCATACACCGCGGACGCGTGGGGCAACGCCCTGCCCACGGGCAGCCTGACGCTGCGAGAGAAGAATTATGATTCCAAAGGCGGCGTGCGCCTGACGCTGGACAGCTATATACAGGAAGTCTGCGAAGCAGCTGCGGAACAATTCCGGTTGACTGCGGGAGCGATCGTCGTTTTAAAAGCAGATACCGCGGAGATTCTTGCTTCGGTCAGCGTGCCGACGTTTGATCCTGCGAATCCTGCTGCGTCGCTGCAAGATGAAACTTCTCCCTTTCTGAACCGCGCCCTCACGCCCTACGCCACCGGTTCAATATTCAAAGTCGTCACTGCGGCGGCAGCGCTGGAACAGGGAATCGACCCGAATTTTTCTTATACCTGCACGGGCAGCATCGACGTCGGCGGCACAATATTCCACTGTCATAAACACGACGGACACGGCACGCTGGATATGACCGGCGCGCTGGCAAATTCCTGCAACACCTATTTTATTGCGCTGGCACAGGAGATCGGCGGCAAACCGATTTTGGAATTGTCAAAACAGCTGGGGCTGGGCAGCAGCAACGCGCTGGCGGCGTCGATCACGGACGCGACAGGTACGCTGCCGGACGAAAAAAGTCTGTCAAACAGTGGTGAAATCGCAAACTTTGCATTCGGACAGGGTACGCTGTCTACAACGCCTTTACAAATGGCGGCGGTCTATGCAGCCATCGCCAACGGCGGCATTTATATCCGCCCGTATCTGTTAATGGAGCAGCTGAACAATCACGGCGACGCGGTAGCGGAATATATCCCCGACGCAGGCGTCCGCGTGATGCAAACGACAACAGCGGAAACGATCGGCGGCATGCTGCAGGTCACAGTCACCGACGGCAGCGGCAGGAACGCGCAGCCGTCTACCACCACTGCCGCAGGCAAAACCGCCACGGCGCAAAGCGGTATTTTTTCAGACGGTGAAGAAATTCTGCGCACCTGGTTCTGCGGGTACTTCCCCGCCGACAATCCGGAATATGTGATCTCAGTCATGAAGGAGAACGGCAGCTCCCCCACCACTGACTGCGCGCCGATTTTTAAATTTATCGCCGACAGTCTGTATCCATCCGTATCTTGATTATTGCATCATAACATTGAAAGAACATTTAACGACAAAATATCAGGCTTATCGGCGTCCGGAGAATGAAACAGACGGCGCATTTACAGAAAGGGACACAGAGCATTGCGATGCGCTCCAAGCGAGCAAGGCGACAATGGCCCTGACCGTCTCGCAGTGCGCCGTGCTACCCGTTGCAGACAAATTATTCTAAAATCCAACCGCGAAGCGGTTCCACACCTTTTCCCTATTCCTTTATTCTTTTTCCCTGTAAATTCTGATTTAGCGCAGTAAGAACGTCACGCAATCTTGTAGGGGCGCCCAGTGGGCGTCGGAGCGTTAAGCAAATATGCCGGTGGCATATTTTTAGTTCCGACCGAAGCGGCTATACCGCGAGGGCTCTTTTCCGAAAATTCCGCATAAGCCCCGCCGGACGGCCAATGGCCGTCCCTACAAGCGAATGCGCCCGTTTTGCGTCTATAAATCCAAGCCGCGCAGCGGCTTCCGAACCTCCTACCTCTTCCCTCCTACCTTTTACCTAAATTCTGATTCGCGGGGCGTAAACGCCCCGCGAATCAGAATTTTTCAAAATGCAGTAGAAAAAAACAAAATATAGTGATATAATAGGATATTATCAATCTATGTAACGAGGAAAATCATGAGAGACAGACGAAAAAAACATCTGCCCGAGCGGCTGGAGGCATGCAGAGAAGTTTTGTTCATGCCGGAATATGACGACCGCAATTTCAGCACCGCGATATTGAAGCCGGAATATATCGACCTGCGCGCCTATTTCGGCAACGACAACCCCGTGATGCTGGAAATCGGCTGCGGCAAGGGCACGTTCGTGTGCGAATCGGCAAAGCGCAACCCCGACGTCAATTATATCGCCGTGGAAAAGGTGGGCAACGTCATCGTGATGGCGTGCGAAAAGATTTTGCGCGAAAACATCAAAAACGTGCTTTTTATTAAATGCGACGCGCATATGCTGCCAAAATATCTCAAAGACGGCAGCGTCAGCCGCATGTATCTGAACTTCTCCTGCCCGTATCCCAAGAATCGGGATATTAACCGGCGGTTGACCTACGACGCTTTTTTAAAAATCTATGACCGTCTGCTGACGCCGGACGGAGAAATCCATCAGAAAACCGACAATATGCACTTTTTTGAATATTCACTGGAGCAGTTTCCGAAAAACGGCTGGCGGATCAAGAATATCTCGCTTGATCTACATAACAGCGGTATGGAGGACAATATTGTGACCGAGTACGAAAAGCGCTTTTCCGCCCTCGGCCCGATCTACCGGCTGGAGGCGTATCGCAAACGCCCCGTCGCGACCTTTAAGATTATCGAAACCGTGGATATGATCTGATATGGACGAAACCGAAATTCTGAAAAAACGGCTGGTCGAGCTATCTGACCGCAGCCGTGCGCGAGGCGTTTACGAAAGCACGGATTTTCTGAACCTAGCCCAGCAAAGCGTTCTGCAAACGCTGCAGCGCGGCGGCAAGGTACAAGCGGTCACGCTGTACGGCGGCGTCGCCAACGCGGAACGCAAGCTGGCGGTATTCGGCAGCGCGGACGACTGCGGGTACGACTATATTCCCGAAATAAAAATTCTCAAGCTCTCCCCCGTTTCCGAAAAATTCGGCGAGGAACTCTCCCATCGGGACGTGCTGGGCGCGGTACTGTCGCTGGGGATTAAGCGGGAGCTGACGGGCGATATTTTGATCGACGGCAAAACCGCCTATATCGTCGTCAAGGAAGCCATTGCGGACTATATCGCCGAAAATCTGAAATCCGTCCGCCATACGGACGTTATCTGCCGGATCACCGACGCAGCGCCCGACGATCTGACAAGAGAGCCCGCGCCGCAAACCTTTTTATCCTCGTCGGAAAGGCTTGACTGTATTATCGCCGCAGTATATAATATATCCAGAAATACGGCAAAGGAACTCTTTGCAAAAGAGCGGGTCTTTATAGACGGCGCGTTAAAAACCAATCCTTCCGCGATTCTGAAGGAAAACGAGATCGTTTCCGTACGCGGGAAAGGCAGATTTATCTACAAGGGCATCGAAAACACGACAAAAAAAGGAAGATATAAAATATCCGTCGCCGTGTTCGGCTGATGAAAGGAGTTATCAATATGAACAGACACTTTTTCACCTCGGAATCCGTAACAGAAGGACATCCCGATAAAATATGTGATCAGATCTCCGACGCGATTCTGGACGCGATGCTGGAGCAGGATCCGCAGTCCCGCGTCGCCTGCGAGACGACCTGCACCACGGGCGTCGTCTCGATCATGGGGGAAATTTCGACCAAAGCGTACGTTAACATTCCCCAGACCGTCCGCGAAGTCGTCAACGGGATTGGCTTCAACAACCCCGCCTACGGCTTTGACGGCAACACCTGCGCAGTGCTGACCTCCATCGACGAGCAGAGCGCGGACATCGCCATGGGCGTTGACGCGTCCAAGGAACTGAAGGACGGCGACGAGGATCGCTATAACCTCAACGGCGCGGGCGATCAGGGCATGATGTTCGGCTATGCCTGCAACGAGACCCCCGAGCTGATGCCCCTTGCCATTTCTCTTGCCCACAAGCTGGCGCGCCGGCTGACCGCAGTCAGAAAGGACGGCACGCTCCCCTATTTAAGACCCGACGGCAAATCGCAGGTCACGGTGGAATATATCGACGGCGCGCCCGCCCGCGTGGACACCGTGGTTATCTCCTCCCAGCATGACCCCGACGTGACGCAGGCGCAGATTCGGGAGGATATTATTAAAAACGTCATCCGGACCACCGTCCCTGCTGCGCTGCTGGATGAAAACACAAAATTCTACGTCAATCCCACCGGCAGATTTGTGATCGGCGGCCCCGCTGGCGACAGCGGCCTGACCGGCAGAAAGATCATCGTTGACACCTACGGCGGCTACGCCCGCCACGGCGGCGGCGCATTCTCCGGCAAAGACCCCACCAAGGTGGACAGAAGCGCGGCTTACGCCTGCCGCTACATCGCCAAGAACGTGGTCGCCGCAGGGCTTGCGGATAAGTGCGAGGTACAGCTTGCCTACGCCATCGGCGTTGCCCGCCCTGTCTCCGTGTTTGTGGATACGTTCGGCACCGGCAAGATCGACGACGCAAAGCTGGAGGGCATCGTAGACAAGCTCTTTGACCTGCGCCCCGCCGCGATCATCGACGCCCTGCATCTGCGCACGACCAAATACAGACCGCTCGCCGCCTACGGGCACATGGGCAGAGAAGATCTGGACGTCGCGTGGGAAAAAACCGACATGGCGGACGCGCTGAAAGCCGCCGCAGCGGAATCCTAAAGGACAAAAGCATACCAAAAAACGAAAGCGTCAGGATTACAAAAATCTTGACGCTTTTTAGTTACATATTACGAATTACGCATTTTATTTACCGCCTGCCGATAGGCGTCCGCGCCGATATAGCCGTTGACGACGCGAATAAAGGCGGTGGTAGACAACCGTTCCGGCAGATCGAAATATTTCAGCAGCATGCGCCGCTTCTTTGCGCTGTTTTCACCGCCGGTAAAACCGTCGGCATACAGATCGGCGGTCGTGATTCGGTCGGCGCAGTCGCCGTCCGTCTCCGATACCAGCGCGCCGGAGCGCTCGATCGCCGCCTTTAATGCAGCGGTATCGATCGCCTCGACCCCCAGCTTGCCCTCCGCCGAGCGGTGGGCTTTTCTTTTTTCCTTACCGAATACGTCGGGAATATAGGCGTGAAAAATTTTATCCTCCGGCGCCATGCCGCCGATAAAGGCGCGAATTTTAAACCCGGCGGCGTCGCTGTCCGTAAGGATCAGCAGACCTTTATCCGCAGCAAGCCGCTTGATAAACCGCTGTTTTTCCTTATTTGAGAATATCCCGAACCCGTCGGTTTCAATAATCAGCGCGTCCAGCACAGAGGCAAGCCGCATTTTATCGTACTTGCCCTCTACGATGACCGCTTTCTCCGTCCTCAGCGTATGACCGCCCCCAGTTTCACCAATGTTTCCTCCAGCGTTATTATATCGGAGCCGCCGCGGGATTTCAGGCACATATCCGCGTTATCCAACACGGAAAGACAGGTTTTTATGCCGCTTTCCGATATTTTTCGGCTGTTTTTGCGCGCCTTATCCAGTCGGAACGCGCTCGTATATGAGAACGCTTTCATCAGCGCGGCGTTGCTCTGATGATATTTTTCCGCCAGCTTTACGCGGTAAATATCGATAAACGGGAAGATCAGCGAGCCGAGGATCACCTGCGGGGGATTTTTCTGCTCCAGCAGAATTTCCAACGCCTGCATCGCCCGATCGGTATTGCCCGCGAATAAATTATCGGCGATCTCGAACGCCGTCGCCTCCAGCGTTTTTGTCGCGACGGTATCAATGATTTCCGCCGTGATCTCCCCGCCTGCGGCGTACGCGCTGACCTTGTTCAGTTCGTTGAGCAGCGTATGCATATCGTTGCCGCAGCTGTCGACCAGGCGCGCCGCGTTTTGGGGACTGAGCGTGTTTCCGCGGCTGCCCGCGCCCTTGACCAGCAACCGGATCAGGCTTTGCCGGTCGTAGCGGTCCAGCTTCGCGATAAAGGCATATTGTAAAAACGCCTCCATCATTTCCTTGCGCGTCTTGGCGGCGCTTTTTTCTTTTTCCTTATCTTTATTTTCCTCCGCCGTCTCGTCCCGACTCTGCTTGGGCGGGAAACTATCATCGTCCAGGAGGAAAATAAGCGTTGTGGTATCGGGGACGACGGCGACATAATCCCGCAGCGCGGCGCTGTCGGCGGCGTTCAGCTTCACCAGCGGGAAATTGCGCACGACGCAGCAATTTTTGCCGCCCATCAGCGGCATCTGGTCGGCGGCGGCAAGAATATCCGACGCGTCACATTCCGCGCCGTCCAGCTTTTTCAGATTAAAGGTCTCCAGCCCCGGCGTTACCGCGCCCGCGATCAGCCGTCGGACATAAATATCCTTTAAATACGGCTCGTCGCCGCAAAAAACGTACAAGCTGCGCAGTTCGCCCGAGGCGATATTCTTTTTTATGGGCGTTTCTCCCGTAAAGATCGGCATAGCTTCACCGCCTTAAAATTCCAATGTGATCCCGTTATAGGTGTAAAAGATTTGTTCCGTGTTCTCGCCGCGCCCTGCGACCCACCAAATCCGATTGTCTGACGGATCATAATCCGCAGGCAGGGATTTTACGTACAGATAATCCGCGTCCGGGACAGTATCCGCCGCGCCGTCAAAGACGATACCGACGCAGGTATCTCCGCATACGATACGGCAAACGCCGTCGGGCGAAAAGGTCACCGTCAGCGCCGCGTCCGCCGTGACCGTGCCGCCGGTCGCTCGGTATGCCACGATCTGCGGCGCAAATGTGTCTCGCAGCACCGCTGTAGATTTTTGCCGGTCAAGATACAGCATGTCCAGATCATAGACGCCCGCGTCCGTCAGCGCGTTCACTGCGGCGTGGGACGGCGAGCCGCCGCAGATCAGCAGATCAAAATCCCGATACTGCACGATCAGCTCGACATTCACGCTCGGCACAGCGGTAATCTTCACCCGCCCGTAATCCCGCAGCCCCACTGCCACCGACACAGTCAGCGTGACAAGAAACGCCGCAAAGAAGAAAGCGCCGCGGATCGGTTTTTTGCGCAAAATGAATTTAAAAATAAAAAATAAAAGCAACGCCGCTCCGTAGGTCAAAAGCACCGGCCGCAGCGACGGGCGGATCCCCGCCAGCGGCACGGACGCCATCGCGTCTGTCAGCGTCAGCGCAAACTCGCTGAGCCTGCCCGCCATACGAATACCGACGGGGAAGTTGACCAGCACGGACACACCGCCTGCCAGCATGGCAAGCTCCGCAAAGGGCAGTACCGCCAAATTTGACAGCGGCGTCAACACCGACACGTTGCCGAAGCAGTAAATCAACAGCGGCAGCATGACGATCGTCACCGTAATACTCAGCAGCAGAACGGATAACACGTAGACCGCCGCCGTTGCCGAAAGCCGCCGCCCGCACAAACGATACATACCGGATTCAACATCAGGGAAAATATAGTCGGCGAACACAACAATCCCTACGGTCGCCGCAGCGGAGAGCAACAAGGAACGGCTGCCGCCGGAAAACGGATCGGCGGCGCAAATCGCCGTCAGCGCGATCCCCAGCGAATTCAGCATATCGCTTTCCAATCGGTACGCGCCTGCGGCAAACACAATTATCAGCATGACCGCTGCCCGCAGCGCGGAAAGCGGGAACCCCGTAATGGCGCAAACCAGCAATACAAACAATGAGGAAACGATTGCCGTAGCGCGTTTGCCGCAGCGCAGACGCTTTAACAGATAGTAGACCAACATCGACCATGCGGACACGTGCAGTCCCGAGACCGCAAAAACGTGGGAAATCCCTGCAAGCCGAAAGCTGTTTTGAATTTTGCCGGACAGATACGCGGTGTCGCCGAAAATGATTCCGCAGAGCAAGCCGCCGTTTTTACTGCCCGTGTACATCAAAAGCCGTTGACACAGTCTGCCCCGCAGACGCGCGATACGGATAACAATATTCTTTGCAACATTCTCCTGCACAGCGGTCAGTTTTTGCACCTGCGCGCCGATGTAGGTTCCCTGTGACATATAGTAGCTTTTATAGTCATCATCACCCAGTGTGTAAATGCCCGCCGCTGAAAATTCGATACGGTCTCCTGCCTGCAAATACAGATCGGTATATGCGCTTGCAAGCAGCCCTGCATTTGCGGCATACCCGTTCACGTCTTCCAGCTGTACCGTATAATTATATCTGCCGCCGTTTTGAGCGGCATCGGACACGACGCCGGTGATCCGCGCCGTATCCTCGGTCACGAGCGCCGCCGCGGGCGCATAGGCGTATACATATTTTGCGAAATAAGCCGTTTCCGCGATCAACGCCGATACAGATACTGTGATACAAATAAGCAGCGCGGCAAAGCGACGTTTCGTTAAAACATGCAGCAGCGCTGCAATAACAAAGACGGCAACGGAAATCGCCATCGCCGTCTTTATTTGCACAATATCACGGCCGCACAGCCATAACAGCGTCAGGAAGAATGCAAAGCCGAATATCGCGGCAGGACGTCGCATCAGTCCTTAAAGAACAACGGCAGTCTTTCGAGATAGACAATATCGTCTCTGTCCGCGGCGTCGCCCTCGGCAAGCACTGCCGCCTTTGCCACGATCTCGCAGTTGAATTTTTCCACCAGCGCTTCGGTAGCGGCGAGGGATTCGCCGGTACTGATCACGTCGTCGACGATCAGCACCTTTTTGCCCTCCAGTCGCTTGCCCTCGTTGCCGTCAAGATACAGGGTCTGCACCTTCAGCGTGGTAATAGAGCGCACCTCCGCGCTGACGGGGTCCTGCATGTAGACCTTCAGCCCTTTTCTTGCCACAAAATACGGCTTGCCGCTTTGACGGGACAGCTCATAGGCAAGCGGGATACTCTTTGCCTCGGGCGTGACGATATAGTCAAAATCAGGCGATTTTTTTAAAAGCTCGGTCGCGGCGGCAACGGTGATCTCCACGTCGCCGAACAGCACAAACGCCGCAATATCCAGCTTATCGCTGACCGCGCAGAGCGGAAGCTCCCGCTCCAGCCCCGCAATTTTCATTTTATATGTATTTGCCATATTCAACACCTCTGTCAATCCAACGGCGCTATGCGCCGTTCCTTCATTCCGAATTTCGCATTCCGCATTGGCGAAACGGCTGCGCCGTTTAGCCCGGCGGCCACGTAAAATCTCTGCCCGCCAGCAAATGGAAATGCAGATGATGCACGCTCTGCCCCGCCGACGCGCCGCAATTGGTCACCACGCGGAAACCGTCGGCAAACCCCTTTTCCGCTGCAAGCTTTGCCGCGACCTCAAAAATATGGGCGACAACGGCGCTGTTTTCCGGCGTGATTTCTCCCGCGCTGCCGATGTGATTTTTCGGAATCAGCAGGATATGCGCCGGCGCCTGCGGATCAAGATCGTTGAATGCCAGCACAGTATCGTCCTCGTACACCTTGGTTGAGGGAATCTCCCCCGCGACGATTTTACAGAAAATACAATTGTCCACAGATAAACGCTCCTTTCTGTACGCAATTTCGGTAATTTAAGTCGAACCTGATTATTTTAAGAAGCCTTTTACGATATCGGCCGCCGCAGTCAACGCATCGCCGATCTTGGACGCGTCCTTTGCGCCTGCCATCGCGGAAGTGGGCTTGCCGCCGCCGCTGCCGCCCGCCAGCTTTGCGACCTCACGGACGATATTACCGGCATGGGCGCCGCCTTTGACCGCGTCCGCGCCACAGGCGCAGGCAAAGGTAACTTTCTCACCGTTCACGCCCGCAAACAGCGCGATCAGGGACGCGTCATCCTTCACGGCGGCGTCCGCCGCATTGCGAATATCGTTCGGCACAGCCTCGCCGAGATCCGCAGCCACCAACTTTACACCGCCCAGTTCAACGGCGTTGTTCAGCATGGACGCGGTCTTTGCGGCATTGATCTGCGCGCGGAGCGCCTCGTTCTCTTTCTCCAGTTTTTTCAGTTCCGACGCAAGAGACGCCGCCTTTGCGGGTACGTCGTTGATGCTGCCGGTTTTCAGCGCGGCGGAGGTATCCGCCAGCAGCGCGCGATAGCCGTCGTCCAATTTCAGCACGCCGAAGCCGGTCACGCCCTCGATCCTGCGCACACCCGCGGCAACCGAGGATTCGGACACGATACGGAACAGACCGATCTCCGCCGTATTCTTTACGTGCGTACCGCCGCAGAACTCCTTGGAAAATTCACCTGCGGTGACGACGCGCACCACGTCGCCGTATTTCTCGCCGAACAGCGCCATCGCGCCGATCTTTTTCGCCTCGTCGATGCTCATTTCCAGCGTAACGACGGGAATGCTTTCAAGGATTTTTTCATTAACCAGCCGCTCGACGGTCTTGAGTTCCTCGCCCGTCAATGCGGAGAAATGCGTAAAGTCAAAGCGGACGGCGTCGGGATTCACCAGCTGCCCCGCCTGCTCAACGTGGGTGCCGAGGACGGAACGCAGCGCCGCCTGCAGCAGATGCGCCGCCGTATGGTTGCGCATGGCGGCGTGTCTTAACGCAGCGTCCACGCTTGCAGTCACGGCATCGCCGGTTTTCAGGCTCTCGCCCGTCTCCAATACGCCGCTGTGCATATAAATGCCCTCGTGATTTTTGCCGGTGTCCTTGACGCGGAACACGCTCTCCCCTGCGGTGATCACGCCCTTGTCGCCGACCTGACCGCCGCTTTCGCCGTAGAACGGCGTTGTATCGAGGATCAGGGTCGCTTCCTCGCCGTTTTCGATAAATTCCTTTCGTTCGCCGTCCGCGCCGATGATCGCGAGAATCTTCGCCTGCGCAGTCAGCGTCTCATAGCCCTTAAAATCGGTCGCGGGCAGCTCGGACAGATTCACGCCCGTGTTCTTCCACGCGTCCGCGCCCGCGTCCTTGCGGGCGTTTCTGGCAGTGGTGCGCTGGATATTGACCAATTCACGATAACGTTCCTCGTCAACAGACATGCCCTTTTCCTCCAAAATTTCCTTGGTCAGGTCAATGGGAAAACCGAACGTATCGGACAGCTTGAACGCGTCGTCGCCGCTTAAAATCTTACCGTCGGCGTTTTCGATCATATCGCCCAGCAGCTTCAAGCCGGAATCGATGGTCTTATTGAAGTTCTCTTCTTCGATTTTGATGATTTTCAGAATAAAATCTTTCTTTTCCGTCAAATTCGGGTACGCAGTCTCGTTATCTTTGATGACCGTTTCGGCAACCTCGCACAGGAACGGGCGGTCGATGCCCAGCAGCCTGCCGTGTCTTGCGGCGCGGCGGAGCAATCTGCGCAGCACGTAGCCCCTGCCCTCGTTGGAGGGCATGATGCCGTCGCCGATCATAAAGGTGGTGGAGCGGATATGGTCGGTGACCACGCGGATTGAAATATCATGTTTGGGATCGTCATGATATTTTTTCCCGGCGATCGCCGCGATCTGCTGCAGCACGTTCTGCACGGTGTCCACCTCAAACAGGTTGTCAACCCCCTGGCAGACGCAGGCAAGACGCTCCAGCCCCATGCCGGTGTCGATATTTTTATGCTCCAGCTCGGTGTAATTGTTGTTGCCGTCGTTGTTGAACTGGGAGAACACGATGTTCCAGACCTCAACAAAACGGTCGCATTCGCAGCCGACGTGGCAGTCGGGCTTGCCGCAGCCATGCTCCGGTCCGCGGTCGAAATAGATCTCGGAACAGGGGCCGCAGGGACCCGCGCCATGCTCCCAGAAATTATCCTCCTTACCCATATGCACAATATGAGAGGGATCCACGCCGATGTCGTTTTTCCAGATATTATACGCCTCTTCGTCGTCCTGATAAACGCTGACATGCAGCTTGTCCACCGGCATTTCCAGCGTCTTTGTGAAAAACTCCCACGCCCACGCGATGGCTTCTTTCTTGAAATAGTCGCCGAAGGAGAAGTTGCCCAGCATCTCAAAAAACGTGCCGTGGCGCGCGGTCTTGCCCACATTCTCAATATCGGGGGTGCGGATACACTTCTGGCAGGTCGTGACCCTGTTGCGGGGCGGGGTCACCTCGCCGGTAAAGTACTTTTTCATCGGCGCCATGCCGGAGTTGATCAGCAAAAGGCTCTTGTCGCCCTGCGGCACTAGCGAAAAGCTCTCAAGACGCAAATGCCCCTTGCTCTCAAAAAAGGAGAGATACTTCTCCCGCAGTTCGTTCAGTCCTGTCCATTCCATGGTGATTCTCTTCCTTTCAGAATAAAAAAATTCGGCGCCCCGTCAGCAACTCGGGACGGCTTGCGCCGCGGTACCACCCGAATTGTGCCGAAAAAGCACCACTCAAACACTCTTTAACGCAGAGGATACGCCCGTTTCCTCAACGGGTGACTCAGGGTTGGCTGCGGAGATTGCTTACAAAGCCTTGCACCAAACGGCTTCTCTCTGCGGAAAGCGCCCACCGCTCGTCCCGTCACAGTCATTTTCGTATTACCCCATGATTATATATAAAAACAAAGAGTTTGTCAAGGAGAGAATTTCCCGATTTTTATAAATGCGCAGGCGTATCGTTTTTATGGGAACGTTCGCTGATTTTATCTTTGCAATCCGCCCAAAATATGCTATGATAATACCGAGGTGATTTTCATGGCAAAATCAAAAAAGGCAATTGTCGGAAGGCTCATAAACTGGCTGTGCTTTTGCCTTGCGCTGGCGCTCGCGGGAATCGCAGCGGTGGAGCTGTGGTACTATCCCCGCTATCTGACGCACAAAACGACCTTTGATATTTCGACAGCTGAAAACGGCGATGAAATTCGTGTGATGAGCGCCAACGTCCGCTGCTGGAGCCCGACGGATTTTTTTAAGCGCAGCTGGTTCTATCGGGCGGAGCTGCTGCTCAAGAATATTACGGCGCAGCAGCCGGATATTATCGGATTTCAGGAGGTCATGCCGCTCCATTATAAATACCTCACCGATTCGTTGCTCGGCTATGACAGCGTCATCGAATACCGCGACAGCAGCGTCATATCGGAGGGTTGTCCCGTGTTTTACAACACGGCAAAGTTCGCGTTGACAGACAAGGGATCTTTCTGGCTGAGCGAAACGCCCGACGCCATGAGCAAGGACTGGGACGCCGCCTGTTATCGCATCTGCTCCTATGTAATATTAAAGGAAAAAACGACGGATCGGCAGCTGGTGGTTTTTAACACCCATCTTGACCATGTGAGCGACGAGGCGCGTATTAATGGCATTAACGTGGTGCTGGATAAAATCAAGCAGTTCGGCGGGCTGCCCAGCATTATTATGGGTGATTTCAACGCCGGTGAAGACTCCTCCACCTATCAGGCTGCCACCGCGCTGTTTGACGATGCAAAATATCAAACGGAAAACACGATGTCCGGCGCGACCTATCAAAACTGGGGACAGGCGCTTGACAATGAGAATATCGATTATTTCATGATCTCAAAAACAGGGATCAATGTTCTGAAATATGCGATCATCAACGCGACCTATGACGGCGTATATCCCAGCGACCACTTCCCCATCGTCATTAACATCGCGCTGCAATAAAAACACTTTAGTGATTTAAACCAAAAAGAAAAGTATTTTAAGTTCACAATTCACAAAAATCAATCTGCGCATGTTTTGCCCCTTGACAAACGAAAAAAAACATGCCATAGTTAAATAAACATAAAGGCGATGACCGGAAAGAAGTAAAACGCATACAGACCCGCAGAGAGTTACCGGGCGGTGAAAGGTAACGGCTGTACCGTTTGAAATACATTCCGAGAGCCGCGCACCGAACAACGGTAGATCAGTAGGCTGCGACGGGAGCGACCGTTACATCGCACCGCAAGGTTATCCGCAGGTATTGCTGCGGACGACGAAGCCGGGTGGTACCGCGACAGTATTCTGCCGCCCCGACATTAAAGTGTCGGGGCGGCTATTTTTTTCATCAAAGGAGTCAGAGCAATGCCCATCACAGAGCTTTTAACAAGAAACGCGACCTATTTTAAAGACGAGGTCGCGCTGGTAGAGATCAATCCCGAGGTCAAAAACATTCCCGATGTCACATGGCGGGAATATTCACTTATTGAATCTGACCGCGGCGGCGCGTTCCGCAAGCAGCTCACATGGGGCGAATTTGATACCAAGGCAAACCGCTTTGCAAATCTCTTGCTGACGCGCGGCGTAAAAAAGGGCGACAAGGTTGCGATCCTCTTAATGAACTGCCTTGACTGGCTGCCGATCTATTTCGGCGCGCTGAAAATGGGCGCGCTTGCCGTGCCGCTGAATTTCCGCTACACTGCCGAAGAGATCCGGTACTGCCTGAATCTGGCGGACGCGGACGTGCTGGTGTTCGGACCGGAATTTGTCGGCAGAGTGGATGAAATCCTCGACAAAATTCCGAAAGTAAAAAACTGCTTCTATGTAGGCGAAAACTGCCCTTCCTTTGCGGACAGTTATGAAAAACTGATCGCCTATTGCTCCTCACAGGCGCCGAGCGTATACATCACCGACGATGACGACGGCGCGATCTACTTCTCCTCCGGCACGACCGGCTTCCCGAAGGCGATCCTGCACGCCCACCGCAGCCTTGTGCATTCCGCCGCCTGTGAGCATGCCCACCATCATCAGACACGGGACGACGTGTTCCTCTGCATTCCCCCGCTGTACCATACCGGCGCAAAAATGCACTGGTTCGGCAGCCTTTACTCCGGCAGCAAAGCCGTGATCCTTCGCGGCGTCAGTCCCGAATGGATTATTCGTACCGTTTCTGAGGAGCGCTGCACCATCGTATGGCTGCTGGTGCCGTGGGCGCAGGATATTTTGGACGCGATCGACAGCGGCAGAATTCATTTAAAAGACTACACACTGGATCAGTGGCGTCTGATGCATATCGGCGCGCAGCCCGTCCCGCCCACGCTGATCAAGCGCTGGAAGGCGATTTTTCCCCATCATGATTATGATACAAACTACGGTTTGAGCGAATCCATCGGTCCCGGCTGTGTGCATCTGGGGATCGAGAACACCCACAAGGTGGGCGCGATCGGCGTTGCGGGCTACGGCTGGCAGGTGCGTATCGTGGACGAAAACCGGCAGGAAATTACCAACGGCGTCGGCGAACTGGCGGTCAAGGGCCCCGGCGTGATGAAATGCTATTATAACGACGTCAAAGCGACGGAAGAGGTATTGGACGACGCGGGCTGGCTCTATACCGGCGATATGGCGGAACGGGACAGCGACGGCTTTATCTACCTTGTGGATCGGAAAAAAGACGTCATCATCACCGGCGGCGAGAATATTTACCCCGTACAGATCGAAGATTTTCTGCGTGCCAACGACGCGGTCAAGGACGTGGCAGTCATCGGGCTGCCTGACCACCGGCTGGGTGAGATCGCAACCGCGATCATCGAAGTCAAACCGGATATGATGTTGACGGAGGCGCAGGTCAACGAATTCTGCATGGCGCTGCCCCGATATAAACGCCCCCGCAAGGTGATTTTCACCAAAGTGCCCCGCAATCCCACGGGCAAGATCGAAAAGCCCCTGCTGCGAAAAATTTATTGCGGCGAAAGCGTAGTCGCCCAACAAAATGAGATTGATTTGAGCAAGGAGCTATAATCGGCACTGCGCCCGTTTCAACAGTCAATTAAAAAGAAGGAGGAACTACCCATGGTTCTCAAAATTCTGATGTTAGTTTTATTCTTCGGCGTCATGGTCGGCGTCGGCCTGTATTGCCGCCGTCACGCCACCGACGTCAACGGCTTTGTCCTCGGCGGCAGAAGCGTCGGTCCCTGGCTGACCGCGTTTGCTTACGGCACCTCGTATTTCTCGGCTGTCATTTTCATCGGCTACGCCGGGCAGTTCGGCTGGAAATACGGCGTCGCGTCCACTTGGATCGGTTTGGGAAACGCCTTTATCGGCTCGCTGCTGGCATGGGCTGTCCTCGGCAGAAGAACCCGCATCATGACCCAGCACCTCAATTCCTCCACCATGCCCGAATTTTTCGGCAAGCGTTTTGACAGCAAAGCGCTGAAAATCGGCGCTTCCTTTATTACATTTATTTTCCTGATTCCCTATACCGCGTCGCTGTATAACGGGCTTTCCCGCCTGTTTGAGATGGCGTTCGGCATCGACTATGTATGGTGCATCATCGTCATGTCCGTACTGACAGGCATTTACGTGATCGCAGGCGGCTACATGGCGACGGCGATCAACGACTTTATTCAGGGTATCATCATGCTGATCGGTATTATCGCGGTGATCGTCGCGGTACTGCACAGCCACGGCGGCTTCATCTCTGCGCTCAACGAAATGGCGAATGTCACCGATCCTGCGGTGACGGATATGCCGGGCGCGTTTAACTCTTTCTTCGGACCCGACCCGCTGAATCTTTTAGGCGTCGTGCTCCTGACCTCTCTGGGCACGTGGGGGCTGCCGCAGATGGTGCAGAAATTCTACGCGATCAAGAGCGAATCCTCCATAAAAAAAGGAACGATCATTTCCACGCTGTTCGCCATTGTCGTTGCCGGCGGCTGCTATTTTTTGGGCGGCTTCGGCAGACTCTCCGGCGTTGCGACAACGACTGACGCTGCGGGCGCAATCATTCCCGCAGAGGGCTACGACGCCGTTGTACCCGGTATGCTGTCCAACCTGCCGGATATTCTGATCGCAGTCGTGGTAATCCTGGTGCTTTCCGCGTCTATGTCCACCCTGTCCTCGCTGGTCATCGCTTCCTCCTCCACCCTGACCATCGATTTTCTCAAAGATAACATTATAAAAAAGATGAGCGAGAAGAAACAGGTTCTGATCATGCGGATCTTTGTCGTGGTGTTCATCGCCATCTCCGCATTGATCGCCGTCTATCAGGTCAAGAGCACCAACGAGGCGGTCAAATACATCGCGCAGCTTATGGGCGTGTCGTGGGGCGCGCTGGCGGGCGCGTTCCTCGCGCCGTTCCTGTACGGTCTGTACTGGAAGCGGACGACCAAGGCGGCATGCTGGGTCAGCTTTATTTTCGGCGCGGGCATCATGGTCTGCAATATGCTGTTCAGAACACACTTCCCCGTCCTGCTGCAATCCCCCATTAACTGCGGCGCATTTGCGATGCTTACCGGGCTGATCATTGTCCCCGTTGTCAGCCTCATCACCCCAAAGACAAACAAGCAACTTGTGGACGGCGCATTTGCCTGCTATGATAAAAAAATCGAAGCGGCGCAGAAAAATTCTCTGGATTGATCGATAACAATATGCTGACGCAACCGACCAAGCGCCATTGGAGCGCTTGGTCGGTTAAATTTTGATTTATTGGGGCGTTTACGCCCCGCAAATCAAAATTTAGGTAGAAGGTAGGAGGGAAGAGGTAGGAGGTTCGGAAGCCGCTCCGCGGCTTGGATTTATAGACGCAAAATGGGCGCACACGCTTGTAGGGACGACCATTGGCCGTCGGAGCGGCTATGCCGCGAGGGCTCTTTCCCGGTAATCCACATAAGCTCGACGGACGCCCACTGGGCGTATCTACAGGATCGTGCGCCCGACTGCCCCGCTGAATCAGAATTTACAATAAAATAAATTGTTTTTATGTAAACTATTGAAGATTTCTGAATCCTGTGCTATAATATTGTATAAATATGTTTATAATTACGTGCAAAACTGCTGTTCATGTTGCATAAACAACAGCTTGCTCAATAATAACGCGGCAACTGGCATATGTTTGCCGTGATACCGAGGGATATTATGAAATTCTCAGAAATGCCGTACACGCGCCCCGACGCCGACGCGGTAAAAAAAGAACTCGCTGCCATGACGGAAGAACTCAAGGCGGCGCAGGATTATGCTGCCGCAAAAGCGGTATTTTTAAAGCAACAGACCCTTGAAAAGCATATCGATACATTGATGACGCTGGCGCATATCCGCCATACCATTGACACCAGAGACGCGTTTTACGACGAGGAAGAAAAATTTTTTAACAGCGTGATGCCCGAGATTCAGGAATATGCGCAGAACTGGACCGCCGCGATGCTGGCAAGCCCGTTCCGCGCGGATTTTGCGGCGGAATACGGCGAGATCATATTTCTGAACGCGGAAATCGCTTTAAAGGCATTTTCCCCCGCGATCATTTCCGAACTGCAGCAGGAAAATGAACTGACGCAGGCGTATGAAAAACTGCTGGCAAGCGCGCAGATCCCCTTTGAAGGCGGCGTCTATACCATTTCACAGATTGCCCCCTTTAAAAACGACGCGGACGACGCCCGCCGTCTCGCCGCATGGAAAGCGGAGGGACAGTGGTACAAGGACCATCAGGCGCAGCTGGACGAAATTTATGATAAGTTGGTTCACCTGCGGGACGCCATGGGCAAAAAACTCGGGTATGGCGGCTACACGCAGTTGGGCTATTACCGCATGGGAAGAAACTGCTACACCAAAGACGATATTGAGAAGTTCCGCGCGGCGGTGGTAAACTATTTGGTGCCCGTGGCAGACGGTATTTACCGCGCACAGGCCAAGCGTCTGGGCAAGACCTATCCCATGAGCTTTGCGGACAACGCGCTGCTGTTCCGCACAGGCAACGCGAAGCCCGCCGGAGACGCGGACGCGATCCTGAACGCGGGCAGAAAATTTTACGACGCGTTATCCCCCGAAACCGGGAAATTTTTCCGCATGATGCTGGAAAATGAGCTGCTGGACGTTTTGTCAACCGAGGGAAAAAACGGCGGCGGCTACTGCACTTCAATTTACGATTATAACGTACCTTTTATATTCGCGAATTTCAACGGCACACGGGACGATGTGGAAACCGTCACCCATGAGGCAGGACACGCTTTTGCGGGCTGGTACAACGCCCATCGGCTGCCGATCTCCACTGTATGGCCCGGCATGGAGGGCTGCGAGGTACACTCCATGTCCATGGAATTTTTCGCTTGGCCTTGGGCAGAGCTGTTCTTCGGCGAAGATACCAGAAAATTCCGTTACAGCCATCTTGCAGGCGCGATTACCTTTATTCCCTACGGAACGATGGTCGATCACTTCCAGCATCTGGTCTTTGAGAATCCCGACTGGACGCCCCGTCAACGCCACGACGCGTGGAAAGAGCTGTTGCGCATTTACATGCCGTGGCAAAAGCTGGACGGCGAGATCCCGTTTTACAGCGAGGGCGAAGGCTGGCAGCGGCAACACCACATCTATTCGTTTCCTTTCTATTATATTGATTATTGCCTTGCGCAGACCGTGGCGTTGGAATTTTGGGCAAAAATTCAGCAGGACGTGCAGGACGCATGGCGCTATTATATGGCGTATACCGCCCAGGGCGGCAGTCGGACGTTTACCGAACTGCTGAAACACGCGGGATTGGATAGTCCTTTTGATGAAAAATGTCTGCGGAGCGTTTGCAAACAGGCGGACGCATGGCTGAAAGCCTATGATCTCGCGGGGATCGCGTAATGGCAAGCAAGAACCGCCCCTCCCGGCGCACTTATCTCAACGATTTCAAACGTGACGCTTCTGGCAGATATATATACAGAGGTCGCTATCTTGCTTTTGACGGGGCAGAAAAGCGCCGCAAGCGGCTGCTTGCAAAGCTGTGTGTCCTTGCCTTTGTATCTGTATTGGCGGTGATTGGAGCGGGCAGCCTCGACACCGCGGGTATGGACAACACTTTTTATGTATTGATTCCGTACATGGGCGAGATTGCGTTTACAGCTGCACTGGTTTGGGCGACTGTACGATTGTGTATCAGCGGAGAGCCGTTGCGGGAATACATATATAAAGCTACGGTTGATCGGCTGCCGAAGCTCGGATTCGCGCTGGCGATCAGCGCAGCCGTCACATTAATTTGCGCCGGTATTTACTTGACGTTGAACGGTTTCGGCGGAAAAGCCGTATTATGCGTCACTTATCTGCTTCTGCAAATTGTGATTATTTTTGTATCATTTTTGCACATTAAAGCGTTAAAAAAAGCAAGATGGAACAGCGAGAAATAATAGTCAAATAGGGGTACCCCTATTTCGGCTGTGTTCACACAGCCGAAACGCAGTGCCTTTTGCTCACAGATTCGGTAATTTCGGTTCACGCCGATATTATAAATTTAAAAGGAGTGTTTTTTGTGAAAACAGCTAAGAAGGTCCTGGCGCTTCTGCTGGCAGTCGTCATGTGCATCGGCGTATTTGCCGCTTGCAAAAAGACGCCCAAAGAAGAAACAGGCAAAACCATGGTTGTATCCTCTAACCACTTTGAGTCGAAGTTCTCTCCGTTCTTCGCCGCAAGTGCCGAGGATATGAACATTGTAGACATGACCCAGATCGGTCTTGTCTCTCTCGATCGTGTCGGTGCTCCGGTTCTCAAGGGCATCGAGGGTGAGACCCGTTCCTACAACGGCACGGATTACACCTATTTCGGAACATCCGATGTTGAGATTACCGAAAATGCGGACGGCACCGTTACTTATGACTTCAAGATGCGTGAAGATCTGAAGTTCTCCGACGGTACTCCCGTAACTGCAGATGACGTTATTTTCTCCATGTATGTTCTTTCCGATCCCACTTATGACGGCTCCAGCACCCTGTACAGCCAGCCCATCAAGGGCATGGAGGAGTACAGAAGCGGTATGGAATCCCGCGTAAACCTTATCCTTGCTGATGGTCCCGAAGCGTACAAGGCAAACGACTTCTACACCGAAGATCAGTTTAACGCATTCTGGGCGGCATTCGACAAGGCGGGCGTTCAGTTCGTACTTGGCATTAAGGACGCGCTGGTTAACACCTACGGCATGAACGAGGAAACCGATCCCGTTTCTGTATGGGCTGCAAACTGGGGCTTTGATGTCGCTGAGGGCGGCACCGAGGAAGACCTGTGGGCACAGATCGTTGATACATACGGTTATGACATCTCCGATGATGGCATCAACGCAGAAAAGGGCACACTCGCCTTTGGCGACGCACTTGCTGCTGAAATGGGCGACGAAGCATGGGCTGAGATGCAAGCAGGCGTTCAGACCGGTGAATCCGCCGCAAACATCGCAGGTATCGAAAAGACCGGCGACTACAGCCTGCGAGTAACTTCAACGGAAGTTTCCGCAAACATGATCTATCAGCTGGGCGTATCCATCGCTCCCCTGCACTACTACGGCGATGCTGATGCTTACGACTATGAAAACAATGCGTTCGGTTTCCCGAAGGGCGACCTGTCCTCCGTCCGCGAAAAGACCACCCAGCCTTTGGGCGCCGGTCCCTATACCTTTAAAGAATTCTCCAACGGTATTGTTTATCTTGTAGCAAACCCGACCTACTTCAAGGGCGAGCCCAAGACCAAGTTCCTCAACTTCCTTGAGTCCAACGACGATGATAAGGTTCCCGGCATCGAGGCCGGCACATTTGATGTGTCCGATCCCTCCTACTCCAAGGATGTTGTTGAGCAGATCACTTCTTACAACAACGGCGAGGGCATTGTCGGCGATGTCGTTACCACAAAGCTTTACGACTTCCTTGGCTACGGCTATATCGCTTTGAATTCCAAGAACGTCAGCGTGGGCGGCGAGATCGATTCCGATGCGTCCAAGAACCTTCGCAAGGCGATCGCAACCGTTATTGCAGCATACCGTGACGAAGCGATCGACTCCTACTACGGCGAGACCGCTTCCGTTATCAACTATCCCATCTCCAGCACATCTTGGGCGGCGCCTCAGGTTACAGACGACGGATACACTGTTGCTTACTCTGTCGATGTCAACGGCAACCCGATCTATACCGCACAGATGACTGCTGAGCAGAGATACGAGGCAGCGCTTCAGGCTTCTCTTGCATTCTTCGAGGCAGCCGGCTACACCGTTACAGACGGTAAAGTCACTGCAGCTCCCGAAGGCGCAAAGCTTGAGTACACCGTAAACATCGGCGCAGGCGGCAGCGGCGACCACCCGTCCTTCCTGCTTCTCAAGAATGTTTCTGATGCACTTAAGACCATCGGCTTCACGCTGACTGTCAATGATATTGCACAGGCAAACGACCTCTATGCTTCCTATCAGAGCGGTACTGCTGAGATCTGGTGCGCCGCTTGGGGTGCAACCAGCGATCCCGATATGTATCAGATTTATCACAGCCAGGGCAGCACCAACTACTACGGCATCTATGACAATGAGCTTGACACTCTGATCCTTGATGCTCGTAAGTCCAGCGACCAGACCTACAGAAAGGGTCTGTACAAGGCTGCAATGGAGATCGTTATGGATTGGGCTGTTGAAGTTCCGATCTATCAGCGTTCCGAGGTTTACACTTTCTCCACGAAGCGTGTGAATGTAAACACCCTTACGCCTGACATGACTCCCTACTGGAGCTGGATGGCGGAAGTTGAGAAGGTTGAAATGAACTAATCACGATTCATTAGATCTGATTTAGTTATCCCCCCTGCGGACATTGTTTCGGCGATGCCCGCAGGGTATCATCATAAGATATATCCGACATTCGCGTCCGCTCCGGAGTGAACGAAGGCGGATGCCGGATATGTCGTATGACATAATCAAAATTCCAACAGGAGAGGATCCTATGCGTAAATTTATCGTCAAGCGACTGCTATTGTCGGTTGTGATACTTTTCTGCGTCACATTCATTATTTATCTGATTATGCGCTGCCTTCCCGGTTCGTTTGTCGAATCCCGCGCAATGCAGCTGGCAACCGCTCCCGGCGCAAAGCCGTATGAGGAATGGCTTGCACAGCTGAACGCAATGTACGGGCTGGACAAGCCCATTGTGATCGGCTACTTCGGCTGGCTGAAAGACTTCTTTTCCGGCAATTTCGGTGATTCATGGAAATATACCGTACCTGTCTTGGAAAAATTCAACGATACTGTTTGGCTGTCTTTCATCATGGGCGCAATTTCCTTTGTGTTAGAGCTTGTCATTGCCGTACCGCTGGGTATTATTGCCGCAACAAGGCAATATTCCCGCGCCGATTACGCGATCTCGGTATTTGCGCTGATTGGTATTTCATTACCGACCTTCTTTTTTGCAACGCTGCTGAAGTTGTTGTTCTCGGTTAGACTGGGTTGGTTTGACCTTGTGGGACTTGTCAGCAGAAACTATCAGCTGATGACGCCGTTTCAGCAATTCTGGGACAAGGCGTATCACTTGGTATTGCCGATTATTACCTTGACGATCGTCTCTATAGGTTCCTTGATGCGTTATGTTCGCACCAATATGTTGGAGGTGCTGAACGCGGATTATATCCGCACCGCTCGTGCAAAGGGTCTATCGGAAAAGAAAGTCATTTACCATCACGCGTTTCGCAACACGTTGATTCCGCTGGTCACTATTATCGGTGGATCATTGCCGGGATTGTTCTCCGGGGCACTGATCACAGAGCAACTGTTCGCAATCCCCGGAATCGGCTATGCGTCCTACTATGCAATGGTGATCGGAGATATACCGTTTTCAATGTTCTATATGACGTTTCTTGCAATTTTGACGCTGTTGGGCAATCTGATTTCCGATATTCTTTACGCCGTGGTCGATCCCCGCGTGCGTATCGCTTAAAAGGAGGGGTATATCATGAGTGAAAATTTAGAGAATAAAGACAACGCAGTCTCTGAAAGAGACGAGATTTACTCCTTAAATGACGACCGCCGCGTTAAAGTGCTGTCTCCGGGCGCGCTTGTCGCTAAACGGTTCTTTCGCAACACGCTGTCTGTTGTAGGGCTAGTGATGATCATTGCGATGTTTATCTTCTCATTTATAGGCGGCTTTGCCAGTCCCTACGCAGAGGACGAGATATTCTACACCTATACGGACATGAAAAAAAATTACGTGACGGCAACAAGAAACGACGCATTTCGATATGCCGTTGCAGACGGTGAGCAGTTTTCTTCCACATTGCAGGCAAAATTCCAGCTCGCTTACAACAACAACGAATCCTCTTTTACTTATCAAAACGTAACCTATGACCTGTCCGAGGACGGTACAGACCTTTATACCATCACGACAGACGATACTGTTGTGGCAATTGCATTCAAGGATATTGTTAATGCGCCGGATGATGCAGCAGAAACGATTTCCTTTGATCTTCGCAAGGCAGCTTTGAGCGCCTATACGAATAATGCCTCCACCTTTGAGCTGAACGGACAGATTTACACCGTAGACAAAAACGGAAACGTCAAAAATAATGACACTCTTGTAGCGTATATCAGCCGCTTTATCGTGCAGGCTGCCGAGCCGGGCGTCAACATCACCCGAGAGTTCAAGGAAAAGCTGGAGGACGCTCTGGAATCGGACTCCGCAGAATTCAGATATATAGACCAAGACGATGCTGAGGCAGTATATGAGATAGAGTACAAGCCCGCCTCCATGACGTGGAACGTCATGCAAGATAAGAGTACCTATGTCAAGATGACCTATGCGTCACCGTCTAAAACCCATCCGCTGGGCACAGATTCAAATGGCATGGATATGCTCACCCGTCTGATGTATGGCGGCAGAGTATCCCTGATCATCGGGTTTATCGTCGTGTTTATCGGCGCTTTCCTGGGTGTTATCATGGGCGGTATATCCGGATACTTTGGCGGTTGGGTAGATAACCTGATCATGCGTATCGTTGACATCTTCTACTGTATTCCTTCCACCCCGTTGATCATTATTCTTGGCGCCGCCATGGACGCAATGCAGGTGGAGCCGCGTATTCGTATGCTTTACCTGATGCTGATTCTGGGCTTCCTCAGTTGGCCCGGCATCGCAAGACTGATCCGCGGACAAATCCTGTCGCTCAGAGAGCAAGAATTTATGACCGCTACGGAAGCGTGCGGTATCAGCGTCCAGCGCCGTATTTTCCACCACCTTATTCCCAACGTCATTCCCCAGCTGATCGTTATCTGCACCATGGATCTCGGCTCCACGATCCTCACCGAGGCAACGCTTTCGTTCCTTGGCTTGGGCGTAAAATTCCCGTTTGCCTCCTGGGGTAATATTATCAGCGACGTCAACAACTCCTTCGTTATGACAAATTACTGGTTCATTTGGATCCCTGCCGGCATCTGCCTGCTGATCTCCGTTCTGGGCTTTAACTTTATCGGCGACGGTCTGCGCGACGCGTTTGACCCGAAGATGAAGCGGTAAGGAAGGAGGATATGAACATGGCAAAGAATAAATCCGAAGGCTACCTTTCGGCGAAAGAATCCCGGCGTATATCCAAAGAGAACCGCCGTATCACAAATCAATTTGAAAAGAGGCACAAGCGGAAAAATGTGACAGAGAGCGAGTATCTCACCACAATGGAAAACCCCGCCAATACGCTGGAGATCAACGATCTGCATTCCTACTTCTTTACAGATGTTGGCACGGTCAAATCCGTAGATGGCATTACCTTTGCGGTACCCACGGGCAAAACGATCGGCGTCGTTGGCGAATCCGGCTGCGGCAAGTCCGTCACCAGCCTTTCCATCATGCAGCTGTTGCAGCGCCCGCAGGGACAGATCGTCAGCGGCGAGATCAAGCTGAATCTGGGCAATAAAGCCTATGACATTGCAAAGACCCCCACACAGGTCATGCAGCATCTGCGCGGCAACTATATCTCCATGATCTTTCAGGAGCCGATGACCAGCCTGAATCCGGTATTCCGGATCGGCGCGCAGATCGACGAGGTGCTGACGCTGCATAACGAGCAGAACCGCAGCAAGGAGGAGATTAAAAAGCGCACCATCGAACTGCTGGAAATGGTCGGTATCGCCAACAGCGAGGGCGTTTACAAAATGTTCCCCCATGAGCTGTCCGGCGGCATGCGGCAGCGCGTAGTCATCGCTATGGCGCTTGCCTGCAACCCAAAGCTGATTATCGCCGATGAACCGACCACGGCGCTGGACGTGACGATTCAGGCACAGATTCTCGATCTGCTGCGGCAGTTAAAAGACCGCATCAACTCCTCCATCATGTTGATCACCCATGATTTGGGCGTGATCGCAGAAATGGCGGATTACGTCGTGGTCATGTACGCGGGTAAGATCGTGGAAAAGGGCACAGCGCAGGAGATTTTTGAAAATCCCGCCCACCCGTATACCATTGGTTTGATGGCGTCAAAACCTATTGTCGGCAAAAAGGTGGACAAGCTGTATTCGATCCCCGGAAAAGTACCCAACCCGGTCAACATGCCAAATTACTGCTATTTTAAAGACCGGTGCGAAATGTGCCTCGAACGCTGCGACGGTGAATATCCCAAAGAAATCAGCCTGTCGCCCACCCACAAGGTGACGTGCTACAGATATTATAAGGATCAGGAGGGTAAAAACAATGCGTAACAAAGAAAAGCTGACCGTTGAAAATAATTTTACCCCCGTTGCCTACGACCCGCAGTATATTTTACAGGTCAACGCGCTGAAGAAATATTTCCCCATCAAGGGCGGTATGGTGTCTCAAACCGTCGGTTACGTCAAGGCGGTGGACGGCGTTACCTTTAATCTGAAACGCGGCTCGACCATGGGGCTGGTAGGCGAATCCGGCTGCGGCAAGACCACCACCGGCAGAACAATTCTGCGGCTTTCCGGCGAAAAGACCGGCGGACAGGTGTTGTTCAACGGTAAAGAGGTCTATGACCTCAGCAATAAGGAGATGCGTGCACTGCGCACCAAAATGCAGATCATCTTCCAGGATCCTTTCTCCTCGCTGTCTCCCCGTCTGCCCGTGGGCGAAATTATCGGCGAAGCGGTCAAGGAGCATAAGCTGGTCTCCAAGGCGGAATATAACGACTATGTAGATCAGGTCATGGATAACTGCGGCTTGCAGTCATTCCACCGCGATCGTTACCCGCATGAATTTTCCGGCGGTCAGCGGCAGAGAATCTGTATCGCCCGTGCGTTGGCGCTGAATCCCGAGTTCATCGTCTGCGACGAGCCGGTTTCCGCATTGGACGTATCCATTCAGGCGCAGATCATCAATCTGTTAAAGGATTTGCAAGAGAAGTTCAACCTGACGTATCTGTTCATTTCCCACGATCTGTCTGTGGTCGAGCATATTTCCGACACAGTGGGCGTGATGTATCTGGGCAGCCTTGTGGAATACGGCGCGACCGAGGATATTTTTAAGAATCCCCTGCACCCGTACACAAAAGCCCTGTTCTCCGCGATCCCCATTCCCGATCCCACGGTCAAGATGAACCGGATCGTTTTGGAGGGCTCGATCCCCTCCCCCGCCAACCCACCCAAGGGCTGCAAGTTCCACACCCGCTGCGCCAACTGCATGGAACGCTGCAAGCATGAAACGCCCGTACAGCGGGAGCTTGAGCCGGGACATTACGTCGTATGTCACCTATACGACGGTGAGGGAAAAGGAAATGGCTAAAAAACGGCAATACGACGATGACGACGGCAGAACCATTGCCGATATGAGCGGCGTACAGCGAGACAATCTGATCGTTCCCCGCCTGCCGAAGCGCAGAAAAGGCGACGTCGAGCAAGCGTCGGAATCGTCGAACGACGCGCCGCAGATGGACAAACAACAACGCAACGCCTTTATCGGCGGGGCGCTCAGCGCGACGCTTCTGATTGCGGGTATCTTTGTCGCTGCCGGTGCGATCCTGATTTTTCTGCTGACAACAATTTGGGGATAACCAAAAACATAAAAGCAACAGCGCCCGAAGCTATTCGATTCGGACGCTGTTCTTATATTTTCAGCTATTCACCGCGCGGCTGACAGAAAAACACGCAGTCAATAAAGGCGGTACCGCAGGCGCGTATGTTTGATTTATATGACTTTGTATCCCGCTTTCGACAAAATGCGCACGGCTGCGTCGAAAGCATCCTTTTTCACAAAGATATAATCGGTATTAAAGGTGGATACGACAAAAATCCCGATTTTACTGTCAGCAAGGAGCCGGGCGATGGGCGAAAGAATACCGATCAAGGAAAAATCCAAAACCCCTTGGATCCGAAACCCTTTCCAGCCGTCGTCGCGCGCAAGGGTTTGCTGCGGCACATGCTCCGTCAGACAAACCAGCGACAGCTCCTCATCTGTCTTACCGACAAAACAAAAATCTCCCTGCAAGTCCTCCGCAGTGATTGCGGCAACCTTACAAATCGTAAAATCATGGTCAATTTTTTTTAATTCCATATGAAACACTCCCTGTGAATTCGGTTTATCGCTTCACAACAACCGTCAAAATCACTAAATCTTCGGCGCAGGTATTCATAATACTGTGCGCGTAACCTTTCGGGCAGATATGACAACAGCCGGCGGTCAAAATTTCTGCTTTACCGTCACAGACCGCCTTTCCCCTTCCGGAAATAACATAATTAATATCGTCGCCCGTTTTAATACATGTAGACCGATAGAACCGCCGGGATCGGTTTGCGTTATATCACATTTTTAAAAACACGGTACAGCCGTATGCGGAAGCCTCCGTCAAGCCTAAAGAACGGTAGGAGCCGACCGTTTTTCCGTCCTGTTCGTATTTTTACGCCGTGCAACGGTTTATTCCTGCCTCTCCCGGGCGAGCACCTTTTTACACCATGTGGTCTTTTTGCAATGGGGGCATTTCAACCGTCTGGTCGTTAACATATGCGCACCCATGGTGTACGCCGCAAACGAGGGCACGAACAATTCCCCACAGTTTCTACACTGATAGTACCCGATCGTCCGTTCACCTTGCATGGCGACATATATCCCCGCCGCAAAAATTGCACAAGCGATCCCCACCAGCAGCACCTTTATCGGCGCGCTGATGACGTCTGTATACACAGCAACCACGATAATCAGAGTTAAAAATGCAACCGTGGCAATCACACCGGTGACAACCGTCAGACGCATTTTCTTTTTGTTTTCTGCCTTTTCTTTGATAAGATCCATCATATTTTCCTCCGCTTTGTTTTTATAGTCTGCGTCGGTCAGGCGTTCGCCGGTGAGCAGCTCGTTCACGTTGATGCGCAGTGCGTCGCAGAGCGGCAGCATGCACGAGACCTCCGGCAGTCCGTTGCCGGTCTCCCACTTGCTGACGGTCTTATCACTGATGCCGAGCATGTCGGCAAGCTGACGTTGGGTATATCCCTGCGCCTTGCGCATCCGGGCAATAAACTTTCCGGTTTTCATTTGATCCATGACCTTCGCCTCCTTACGTGAAAATTGTAGGACAGATCGTCAAAAAAGTACACCCACGAAGCGTAGAGTTACGAAAAATCAGCAGTTCCGCGCTGCGTAGAAATATTTGTCTGCCGAAATTCACAAAAAACCGTATCCGAAATTACGTACTTCTCTTGCCGGTTCAGCAAACATTTCCCCACAATGCGATGATTTTTTTATTATATAGGAAACTGCTCGCGTTGTGAGCAGTTTTGCATATATGCGCAAGCGCATGAATGACGGGGCGAAGCCCCTTATTGAACAAGAAGCACCGATCCGCCCCTCAAGATTGGGGGGCGGGTGCGGCGGTAGTGAATGACAGTCCAGTGGACTGTCAGAGCCGCCGAACCGACCGGGCTGGAAGACGTGGGGGTTGATACGCCGTAGGCGTTCTTCTTATTTCGTCGCTTTTTTCGCCTTAGGCGCGGGCAATTCCGCGCATATTGCGTCCGCCAGTTCTTTCAACATGACTTTATCCTCTAAATTTTCCACAAGCAGCATTTCCTTTGTGCCCGGATAAGGCAGCTCCCGTCGCGCGTACGGCAGCATGGATACTGCTGTCTTTGACGGCTTCACCAGAAAACGGTTGTCATAAACGCCGCCGATCACCTTGCCGCGGCAATAAATCAGATACTCACCCATCATCGCCCGATAGGTAATTCCGTCCGCATCGGATAACTGCTCTAAAACAAAATCCAAATATTCCTTGCTTGACGCCATATGATTTTCTCCACTTCGCTTTGTCGGCTCCTTTCAGTTATTATACCCTCCGCCGATTGAAATTGCAAGTTAGGTTGGCAACAGGCAAACACCAATCGGTTTTTACGGGCATATTGCCGTCTATACGGGCAAGGCACATTTAAACCTATTTCGTTGCCGAATATGTGGTATACTATTGGAGTTTTTTGGGAAATATCTTTAATTATACATAGTTCGAGAAATTAGACGATGGTTTAGAAATAAAAACTTGACAAAAGTAGCATCTTACCATACAATGACAGTAGGATGCTACTTTTATATGGAGGATGTTATGAATATTGATAAGATTGCCATATTGATAAAAAAGACCGCATTGGAATTTGATAAAATATCAAACTCCATCTTGGCTGAATACGAGCTGACCGCGTCACAGTACAAGGTTTTAAAATATTTATATACTCGGCCGTCCGGGGCGGCGCGTGTCGTTGATCTGGAAAAACACTATTCCATGACGCACCCCACCACGCTGGGGCTTGTGGATACCATCGAAAGAAAAGGCTTCGTTACACGCGTACCCAATCCCAACGACGCGAGGGGGAAGCTCGTTGCGCTGACGGACAAGGCGTACGCAAAGCAGGATACGCTTTTGAAGGTAGGAGATGCGATCGAAGAAAAACTGACGGCAAACCTGAGTACAAAAGAGAAAAATCAGCTTGTAGCGCTCCTGCAAAAGCTGCTGAGGAGCAGTGATTGATATGGATACATTTGAAATTAAGATCAAAATCAACGATGAAAGCGAACTGTACAATTCATTTGATCCGGAGCAAACCACGCTGAACGACGAGCTTCTTACCTACTTGACAGACCGCTACACGGAAAAGGAATTCAAAAAGAAAGCCGTTCTTGTGTTCAGCGGCGAAGGGATCGACGGCGCGCACCTGAAGTCCGCGCTGCACCGCCATGTGGAGTTGGAGCTTGAAAAAAACGCGAAGCAGAAAAAGCTGAACTACCTGAAACAACTGCGGTTATTCCTGATTGGGCTTATATTCGTTGCGGCGGGTATTCTGCCGGGAAAATATCTCAGCTCCATTCCAATCGAAATTCTCTCCATCATCGGCTCCTTTGCCGTGTGGGAAGCGGCGAATATCTGGATCGTGCAAAATCCGGGATTAAATATTCGGAAAAGATTGCTGAAGCGATTGCTTGACGCGGATATAATGGTGGAAGGAAACGAAGTATAAATTATGTCATTGACACTGAAACAACAGGATGATACAAGAAAAGAATTAAAAGAAAACTTTGAAAAATCGGGGCTGACGCTGTCGCAGATCGCAGCCGATCTTGCCGCGAACGAGGAATATTTGGAGCGGCTGATCCGGCTTGAGCCAAAGCAGCACGAACACACTTGGATTTTGCGAAACTATTTGTATGAAAAAGTCCGACAAGCCGGAAAAACACCCACAGAGTTTACCGCGCTCAAGGGCAGCCACCGCAATTATTGGTTTTTAAATGCGGATTACATTGAAAAAGGAAAAATAAATTCACGGTAGTGCGAGGTAATTATGACGTTAAAAGATTTGGAAATCGGAAAAAGCGCGATCATTAAGACGGTAGGCGGAGACGGCGCTCTTCGGCAGCATTTTCTTGACATGGGCGTAATCCCTGGGGTGGAGGTAACGATCGTAAAGTACGCGCCAATGGGCGACCCCATGGAACTGTTGATTCACGGCTATAAGCTGACACTGCGGCTTGCAGAGGCAGATAAGATCGAAGTGAAACCGACGGAAACGAGAAAAACAGCGTCTGTTATCGTAACACAGCGCAGAAAAACGCCGCATCCCGGGCTTGGCGAGGGCGGGAAGTTTCATCCGAAAGGAATGGGAGCTCCCTTGCCGGAGGGTTCCGCGCTGACCTTTGCCCTTGTCGGGAACCAGAACTGCGGTAAAACGACGCTGTTCAACCAGCTCACGGGCGCAAATCAGCACGTGGGCAACTTCCCGGGGGTGACGGTAGACAGAAAGGACGGTTCGATCAAGGGGCACCCGGAGACCTCCGTTACGGATCTGCCCGGTATATACTCTATGTCTCCCTACAGCAGCGAGGAGATTGTTTCCCGGAATTTTGTTTTGAACGATAAGCCCAAGGGAATCATTAATATAGTTGACGCGACGAATATCGAACGCAATCTTTATCTTACCATGCAGCTGCTTGAAATGAACGTTCCCATGGTCGTTGCATTGAATATGATGGATGAGGTAACTGCCAACGGCGGAACGATCGACATTAACGAGATGGAGGCAATGCTCGGCGTGCCCGTAATCCCGATCTCCGCGTCGAAAAACGAGGGCGTAAATGAGTTGATCGATCACGCCGTACATATTGCAAAATATCAGGAAAAGCCGCTGCGGCAGGACTTTTGTTCTGAGAATGATAACGGCGGCGCAGTCCACCGTTGTCTGCACGCAATCAGCCATTTGATCGAGGATCACGCGGCTGCGGCGGGACTTCCCGTCCGCTTTGCCGCAAGCAAGGTGATCGAGGGCGATCCTCTCGTAACCGCGCAGCTTATGCTTGACGAAAACGAACAGGAAATGGTAGAACATATCATTGTTCAGATGGAAAAGGAACGCGGGCTTGACAGAAGCGCCGCGATTGCCGATATGCGTTTTGCCTTTATCGGAAAAGTATGCGGCGGCACCGTAAAGAAACCACGCAAAAGCAAAGAAAGTATTCGCAGCGAAAAAATCGACCGTATCCTAACGGGAAAATATACTGCTATCCCCGTATTTATAGCCATCATGGGACTGGTTTTCTGGTTGACCTTCAATGTGATCGGCGCCGGGCTGCAGGAGCTGCTCGCAACGGCAATCGACGCACTGAGCGGGTTGGTTGATAACGCCTTGAACGCTGCAAACGTGAACGAAGCCATCCAAGGGTTAATCATTGACGGTATCTTTGCCGGCGTCGGCAGTGTGCTGAGTTTTCTTCCGATTATTGTTACGCTGTTCTTCTTCCTGTCGCTGCTTGAGGACAGCGGTTACATCGCGCGTGTGGCTTTCGTGATGGATAAGCTTCTGCGTAAGATCGGTCTGTCCGGACGCAGTATCGTTCCCATGCTGATCGGCTTCGGCTGTACGGTTCCCGCGGTCATGTCCACGAGAACGCTGCCGAGTGAGCGTGACAGAAAAATGACGATTTTGCTGACGCCGTTTATGAGCTGCACGGCGAAGCTGCCGATCTACGCGTTTTTTGTGAATGCGTTTTTCTCAAAATATAAAGCCCTTATCATGATCGGGCTGTATCTGCTGGGTATCATAATCGGAATATTCGTTGCCTTCCTGTTCAAAGGAACGCTGTTTAAAGGCGAGGCGGCGCCGTTTGTGATGGAGCTGCCAAACTATCGTCTGCCCGGAGCGAAAAACGTGGCGCAGCTTTTATGGGAAAAGGCAAAAGACTTTTTGCAGAAAGCGTTTACCATTATCCTGATCGCAACCATTGTTGTTTGGCTGCTGCAAAGCTTTGATATCCACTTTAATTTGGTTGAAAACTCAAAGGACAGCATTCTTGCTCTGATTTCCGGCCGGCTTGTGCCTGTTCTGCGTCCGATAGGACTCGGCGATTGGCGGATCGGCACTTCTCTTATCAGCGGGTTTATGGCAAAGGAGAGCGTCGTCTCAACGCTGGAAATCCTGTTCGGCGAGAGCGTGACGACCGCGATTTCTCCGCTTTCGGCCGCGTCTCTGCTGGTGTTCTCTCTGCTTTATACGCCCTGTGTCGCGGCGGTCGCATCCATTAAACGGGAGCTCGGCAGAAAATGGGCTTGGGGCGTTGTGGCGTGGCAGTGTGTTGTCGCTTGGGTCGCCGCGCTGATCGTCAGACTGATTGGCTTTCTGTTGGGGGCTGCGTAAAATATGAATGTTTATGATATCCTTTTGATTCTTGTTATTGCGGTAATCGTAATTCTGGTTGTTATAAAAATCGTCCGGAATAAAAAGCGGGGCAAAAGCTGTTGCGGCGACTGCGCAAAATGCGGCGAATACTGCCCCGGGAAAGGAATGCCGAAGAATGGATAAAATAATGGTTCCGGTGATCCTCCTTGCTCTGATCGCTGTCACAGTTTACCTGATCGTCAGAAAAACGCGTCGGGGAGGCGGTTGCTGCGGCGAACATGAGGAAGCGGAAAAAAGGATTCCGGTAAATGACAAAAACAAATCGCACTATGCCTATCGAGCGGAGATGAAGATTGCAGGTATGACCTGTGAAAATTGTGCGCGCCGCGTGGAAAACGCATTAAATTCATTGGACGGCGTGTGGGCTAAAGTCGATATCGGCAGCCGCAAAGCCATCGTCCGCTTGAAAGCTCCGCCGGATGAAAGAAATATAAAAACGACGGTCTTAAACGCGGGATACGCCGTAACGGAAATCACCATAGATGGGGAGCGAACAAAAGAAAAGTTTTACTTATGACTGAACACGAAAAAATGCCGGCAGGTAAAATTTACGATCCTTTTTTCGAGGGTATGCCGGAAGAACGCACGACGACTGATAAACTATGTTTCTAACACACTCAGCAGGGTTGAGAATATAGAAAAAGACGATGCAACGCTTTACGGTGATATTGCCATGTGGAACGATTATCTCGGGCTCTGGGAGCCGAGCGATGATATTAAAAATCACATGCTTCGCACCTGCAAAAAGGCGGAAGGCATGCCGTTGCTCGTTTCAGAATTCGGTCTTTGCGAGCCGCATTTCAAGGGCGGCGACGCCAAGCGCGCAAGAATCCTGAAAGAGCGCCTTGCAATGTACAGAGGGATAGAGAACATCTGCGGCTATATGTGGTTTTCCCTGAATGATTACCGCACGCACTGCGGAGAGGAGGGTGAAGATAAGCTGCGCCGCCGTGTCCACGGGTCCACGGATCTGTACGGCAACGAAAAGCCCTCCTACCGTCTGCTGTGTGAATTGCAGAAATAATGACCGTAAAAACAACCGTTTACCGTTTTACGGCTCTTTAAGAAGGAATTTAAGAAGATGAATATTTTTGAAGAAAATAATTGGACAACAACGAATAATCATTTTCCGCTGAATGACAGCGAGGTGCAAAGATATATTTCGGTTCTGCCTGATTCTCGGCAGCTGATTCATTCAAGCAAGCCATTTTACCTTTTTATGCATTTTGGTATGAACACCGCAACCGGCAGAGAATGGGGCGCTGCAACAGAAACCGTTGAAGATTTTACCATTACAAATATTGATCCGAAGCAGTGGGTGCACGCCGCGGCAGCAAGCGGCGCAACAGGCATTATATTGACCTGTAAACACCATGACGGATTTTGCTTATGGGATACGAAAACAACGGATTTTAATGTTATGAATACGGCTTTGGGCATCGACGTCGTAAAAGCGTTATCCGACGAGTGTCGCAAGCGGAATATTGATTTCGGCGTTTATCTTTCCCCGTGGGATATGCATGAGCCTTGCTATGCGACGCCGCAATACAATGATTTTTTCTGCAATCAGCTGACGGAATTACTGACCAATTACGGCAATGTTTTTGAGGTGTGGTTTGACGGCGCAAAGGGAAAAGAAGCAAAGGCGTTTGCCTACGATTGGGAACGTTATTATCAGATTGTAAGGGAATTGCAGCCCGACGCCTGCATTTCCATTTGCGGACCTGACTTGCGTTGGGTCGGCAACGAAGCGGGAAAATGCAGGCACAGCGAATTTTCGGTTGTTCCCGAATATCTTACGAAAGCCGAAACGGTGCAAAAGTATTCCCAACATACGAGGGAGCAGGCAGAGTTGCTTCAAAAAATCACGTCAAAGGATGAAGACCTCGGCTCCCGCTCTGTATTGGAAAAGCATCCTGCGTTAAAGTGGTATCCCGCCGAGGTGGATGTTTCAATCAGAAAAGGATGGTTTCATCCGGGCGGCGGAGAAGTCAAATCAGCAGAACAGCTTTTTGATATTTACTTAAAATCCGTAGGCAATAATTGCGCTCTGCTTTTAAATGTTCCGCCGAATAAAGACGGTCTGATTGACGATGAAGATTTCCAAAATTTAGCTATGCTTGGAGCCAGAATCCTTTCCGTCACATCACATCCGGTTGCTGTATTCAGTCCCGGCAGACTGACTGAAAAAGACGGAGTCTTACGTTTTGACTTTTCCTCCGATAAACAAATAAGCTATTGCGTCATTGCCGAAGATATTTCAGCCGGTCAACGGGTAGAAAAATTTGACCTGTATCTCATTGATGCTAACGGTGATTATAGCTTTGCATTCGGCGGGACTGTCATCGGCTCTGGAAAAATCATTTCAGTCAACCAAAAAGCAAAGCAGGCAATCCTAATAATAAGACAATCGCGAAGTATTCCCTGCATTAAAAGCATCGGTTTTTTTGAATAAATAATGCGTATCGATATCGGGGCTGATTGGCGGTATTTCCCATCTTTGCTGTGTTGCAATTGTGATTTTTGACGATAACTAATCCTTTAGCCGTTCAAAAAGGGCGGAAATCGACGCATTGATTTCCAACATGTGATAGTTGCATTCAAAAAGTTCCGAAAAAATACGGCTTCAAAAATATTCGTTTCCACGACCTTCGGCACACATTCGCAAGCGTTCTGATCAACAAAGAAGTCCCGTTGATCAATGTCTCGAGCTTGCTCGGGCACGCCACGATCAGCACCACGGCGAATATCTACGCTCATTTGGATAAGACAGCGAAGCAGAACAGCGCCAATGTGATCTCGGACATATTCAGAAAGGAAAAAATTTAAGCCGTCCTTCGGGGCGGCTCATTTCATTATCTTATTCGTCTGTCGGTATTTTTCCGTGTTCCTTCTCATATTCAGCAACACACTTTTTCAGGTATTGCTCGATCTCTTTATTCGCAGAACGACCTTCAGATTCAGCAATGTAGCGAAATTTTTTAAAAAGGATACGATCAACTCGAAGCGTATATCTCAGCAATTTATCTTCCATATCTTACACCATCCATAGTGTTATTATGACTTAATTATAGTGAAATTATTGCGTCACAACAAAAATGGTGGTAATATGGTGATATAATGACGAATTGTTTTTTATGGCGGTGAATGAGATGAAAGTTGCAATTATCGGTTCAAGAAATCTGAAAATAGAAAATCTGAAAAACTATATTCCGACCGAAACGACCGAAATTGTTTCAGGTGGAGCGAAAGGGATCGACGCCTGTGCCCGTGAGTACGCGAATAAAAACGGATTGATATTAACGGAATTTTTGCCGGAATACGACAGGTATCAGCGCGGCGCTCCTCTGCGCAGAAATATTCAGATCATCGAATATGCTGATATTGTTATCGCTTTCTGGGACGAAAAATCAAAAGGTACGAAATATGTTATCGACGAATGCAAAAAACGAGACAAAAAAATTACGGTTCACGTCGTCGGAACCGCAGAAGAAAAGTGAGAATCGTTATGGATAAAAAAAATACATAAGCGGCAGCGAGCTGCGACAGTACCTGCATATCTCCACGCGGAAGATGAAATATCTCATGGATCACGATTACATTCCACATGAAAACACCGGGCAGGCGACGCATAAATACCGTGTGCGCGTCGAGGACACGGAGGCGTTTAAGCATAAAATGGAGACGCAAATCGGCTTTCTCTCCGAGCTGACCGGTTTATTTTCCAACAGAAAAGACCATCGCCCGAAGCCGCTGTTGGAGGTCACGGACGAAAACCGAAAAGCGTTACATACATGGCTGGAGAAAGAATGGGCTGATCTACCCGACGCGATCCCGGTAATCGAAACGACAAAGCTGCTGGGTATGCGCCCCGCGCGGCTCTATGAACTGATTAAAGACGGCGTTCTCCACGGAGGATATAATGAATTGGCGGGGCTGTAAAAAAACGGTCTTGAAAGAACCGAGGTTTATCAAAATGGTGAACCTCGGTATTTTTTGTGGGTTGGTCAAGTAAAATGTGTAAAAAACTTACTGTACAAAATTAATTACACATTTTACTTGACAAAAACCTCGACCATATAAAAGCTCGGTGCCGACAGTATTATTTCCATCAGCACCGATTTCTCTGTTATTTTTCAGCGGGTTCCCATTTGCATCTCACGGGAGATACGATGGAGCCTTCCTTTTTCATTTCGGCAAAGGCTTTGTCTACGACCTCTCTGTCAAGACCGGTGAGCTCTGCGACCTTACCGGCATTCAGCGGTTCGCCTGCTTTTTTCATTACGTCTAAAATGAGTTCTTTTTCTGCCATGATTATTCGCCTAACTGCTCGATCAGATAATTTTCATATCCGATTTCATTGATCAGGTTCAGATGCTGTCTGACCCAGTTGTAGTGCTCCTGCTCGTCGACGATGAACTGCTGGATCATGTTCTTTGATACATAGTCGTCATCGAACAGGGCGAGGGACTTGCTCATCATGGGGAGGGCTTCCTCACTGTCCTTGCAGTCATACTCCAGCATCTCACGAATGTCGGTGATGACCGGATACTCCTGAATGGCGACAACAGGCGTTTCGCCAAGTTCGATCAGTCTGGCGTTGACCTTCTTTGCTTCCTCCCATTCTTCATCGGATTCAGTCATGATCTTGTCGCCGAGCTTGCCGAAGCCTCTTTGCTTCAAGAGCTGTGCGTGGATGGAATGCTGCTGGGAGTTTCCGAACCAGCCCTTTGCGAATTCCTTTAACAGTTCTACTTTTGTCATTTTGAATACCTCCAAAAAAATATGATTTTTATTACGCGGGGTTGAATTTGTCCTTCGGCTGCTTGCATCTGGGGCAGCGCCAATCGTCGGGCAAATCTTCAAAGGCTACGCCGTTGTGCTCGGCGGGATCATAGACATAACCGCAGATAGAGCAAACGTATTTGCCGGTCGCTTCCTGCGCTGTGAAATCGACTTCAGCCAAAACCGTTTCCACCGGATTATCCAAATCCATCACACGGTTGGCTTCCAGATTCTCATATCCCTGCGGCGTGTGGGTGGAAACATAAACGGTCGGATGGTTACGAATAAATTCACGCACACGATCCAGCGTCTCGCGGGCTGCCGGGAGATCATCGAATACCACGGAAAGTTTGTTTTCATAGAGCGCTTCATCCACATAAGTGATATCGCCGTGAATCATATAGAACAGCCCGTCGTTTTCCACGATCACGATACTGTTTCCGTTTGTATGACCTTTCGCTTTGATGAAGGTAATGCCGTCAATGATCTTCTGGCTTTCGGGAAAGTTATAATATGCGCCGTCCGTAAATTTTACGGGAACGATATTCGAGATTCCCTGCAGCTCGTCAGCAGACAATTCATCCTCGTTTACATAAATCTTTGCGTTCGGGAAAGATCGAAGTTCTCCCGAATGGTCGGCGTGTTTGTGGGTGAGAAGTATTTTTGTCACCTGTTCAGGCTTGTAACCAAGCGATGAAAAAGCCTCCATATAACTTGAAATATCCTTACCGGTATAAAGAATACTGTTTTTGTCAGGCACCTCCTCAGGTGTTCCTGCCGGAAGACCTGTATCTACAAGGATTACCTCATTGCCCGTGTCAATCAGGTAGTTCTGTAGGCTGCCTCGATATTTTATGCTCTTATCAAACTTTTCAGCCCCTTCTTCTCCGCCAAAAACAAATGGTTGAGTATAAAAACCGTCTTTTCTGAATTTTACCGCATGAATGATCATTTTTCCCAATCTCCTTCCAAAAGTTTATAGAGTAATTCCTTATACGTTCTGAATTCTTCGTCCGTCAGCCAATGCTCGTCGGCAAGCGTTTTCGGAACATTGACGGCTCGTTCCTTCAGCTTTCGTCCTTCATCCGTCAGACGAATCACAATATTCCTCTTGTCGTTTTCGTCCCTGCTGATTTCGATAAAGCCCTTTTGCCGCAGCTTACGCAACAGATCCGTCAGTGTATTTGCTTTCAAATACAGCGCTTTCACGAGATCCTTTTCGTTGACCTCCTCCTTCTCCCATAGCACCATCATGGTGACGTACTGCGTGTAGGTCAGGTCGATCTTTTTTAGCAGAGGCTGATACCGCCTGAGGATCTTATTGGCAACGGCATACGTCGGAAAACAAACCTGATTTTCAAGCAATAACAAATCGTAATCATTGTCCATCTCATCACCTCATCCGCAATTATATCGCATCCGATATAATTTGTCAAGCGGTTAACACAATTTATTCAACTATTATAATACATAACGAACAGTGTCCGCTTGTCAAGAATGGATACACGACACCATTTAAGAAAAAGTTAGATTATTTCAATAAGTAAGCCCTTTTTAGAGCTGAAGTCAAATTAGACAAGGAGGGGTTGGATCGTAAGGATTTTAAATTTCCGCTTTCCAATTTGAGCATTTTTAAATTTCGTGTCTAATTTGAAGACCGGAACTAAAAGTCCGCAAACCCGCATGGAATCAAGGGAAAAGAAGAAACATCCTTTGTTGTCCAAACCCAAGGGGTATGGATTGCAAAGGATGTTTCAGATGGCGGAGACGGTGGGATTCGAACCCTAGGTACTTTCGTACACAGCATTTCGAGGGCGTTCGCCCAAAACGACTTTTCGACCGTTTGACGGAAGATAAAGCCAAATTTCACAATAGAAAAAGTGAAAGCATATCAAAGGATTTCGGAGTTTTCAGCGCCGAAATCCGCGCTGTTTTTGAGATCTCGGATTTTTTGATTTTGTCGCGGGTTCTAAGAAAATTCTAAAAAAGTTTATTAGAAAAACCATTAGAACAGGGCGTATTTTACCAAAAATTTCCGCCCTCTGTCAGTGCAAAAAACGAAGCCGGTTTTGCCCGAACACTCTGTAAATCCGTTGGGTGTTTTGGTGGGAAATGGGATGTTTTGCTATTCAACCGAGGCATCTTGACAAATACGCGCAATGAGCATATAATACGGTTAGAAAGTTGGAATATATAACTTTTGGAGGTTGTTGTCATGTTAGCTGAATTGAGAACAAAATCACAGATCACCATTCCCAAAAGCATTGTTTTATCACTCGGATTGTCAGAGGGCGATAAACTTGAAATTTACGAAAAGGACGGCATGATTTGTATGTCCCCTGTCGCCGTATATCCCAAGCACTATGTCGAGGAACTCCAAAGCGAAATCGCTGACTTAAAGAAAAGGATCGACGAAGGGAAACAGCCCATGTTTACCAGCGCCGACGCCTTATTCGATGCTTTGGAGGACGATTGATGCTGCAAATCACATTTACGGACAGATTTCAAAAGCACTATAAAAATCTGACGGCAAACGAGAAAAAGCAGTTCAAAACCAAACTGTCTCTTTTCGCGGAGAATCCTATGCATCCTTCTCTGCGCGCAAAACGCATTCAGGGAACTGACTCGCTGTTTGAATTCAGCGTTAATATGGACATCCGCGTGATTTGGTTTTATGAAGGTGAAAATCTCGTTGCGCTTGTTGATATCGGACATCACGACATCCTGAAACAATTTTGATCTGCCGGAGCAATTCGGCTTTTTTTAATTAGCAAACTGCTCGTTTTCCATGAAAGGAAAGACACGCCGGTTGAGGTATCCTCCGTAAGGAAGTTAAACAGAGGAGCGAAACTGAAAATTCACTCCTCTGTTCTCATATTATTCAGACTTCCAGACAAATTAGAATTTGCGATTAACCTAAGTCTTTTGCGTACAAACGGTCAACACCGTTTCCGTAGTTCACAATGTCCTTAATATAATAATAACCGTACTTTTCATATAAACCAATATACTCTGTTGGGATATATGTTTTGTCAAAGCCGATTTCTTTTGCGTATCTGTTTGCAAATCCGATAAGCTGTTCACTGATCCGATTGCCGCGATATTCTTCACTTACAAACAAAGTTGAAATCCATGGATATATATCGGGCAACGGGTAATAATCAGATTTCATGATAGTCACAATTCCGACGATGTGTCCGTCTATCATAGCAGCAAATGGAGTCTCCCAATCTTCAAATTCCCAGTTTCCGATTACTTGCAAAGTATGTTCTTTTACTTCTGCCCATGAAAAATTTTCAACATAGTTCAGCAAGCTTTTCATCAGTTCCGTGTTTTTATCAACTTTTTTAATCACCAATGATTCAATAGATAGTTTTTTCATTGTTCGTTCCTTTACAAATCCCGATTTGTATTACTGAACCAGTTTGCCTAATCTATTGTAACAAAGTTTTTCAGCCCCGTCAACAACCGCTGAAAGAATATAACCGCCTATGACACTTTTTATGAAAAAGATGTCATCGTGGTTTTGTTCACTGACCTACGGCTGCTTCCTTATGCAGTCTCTCCCATCAGAGTGTTTTTCGGATATAGTATCCGGTTATCATATTTCTTGAAAAAACTCTGGACTTACGACATCTTCTGTGATATTGTCTGTTGCTTGAAAGGAGCGATTGCGATGAAAATTTTGGAAGAACTGTTTTACGGCAATGTCTCGCCGAACGACCGGGAATTTCCGACAAACGGAAGACTGTTCAATCTATCGAAACTGCTGACCCGGAATACGGACAAACTACAGCCGATGCTTTCAAAAGAAGCGTCGGCTGTTTTTGAAGCGTTGTTGGACACGCAGATGGAGTACAATGCACTGCTTGAGCAGAAGTCATTTATATACGGCTTCCGACTCGGCGCGCGGATCATGCTGGAGGCGCTGCGCGACGACGAGGAAAATATAGATTAAACCACGCAAAACAGGCAAAAGGAAAATGCTGTGATGCAACGATCACGGCGTTTTCTTTTTGTGCAGAAAAAATTTCGTCCAAATCCGAAAAAGTATGGAATACAAAGCAAAAGGAACATCACGGGATAATCCGTGGATTTATCAGTCAGATCCGGTTCGCATGGATTAAAGATGTAAAAAGTTTGTAAATATTCGGGGAAAATGGTTTCCAAACCTCGATAATCGTTCCTATACAAGTGGAGAGATTTTTTGAAGTCAGTCGAGGGAAAATGAATCTTTTGTAAATTCTGAAATATCATGCCCCCTGAAATCCGTATTTCAGTCCTATACAAGTAGAAAGGGGCATCGGAATTTCAAAGCTGCAAAAAAATAAGGAATAAAAAGCAAAAGGACAAAAACATTGGGAGGAATACACATGTCAACAGAAAGAATCAAAACCGTCAGCGGCGATGAGCTGCTGCGCATGGATCTGCCGCCGATCACATTCACGGTGGACGGGCTGATCCCGCAGGGGCTGCACATCGTCGCCGGACAGCCGAAGGTCGGTAAGTCTTGGATGCTGCTTCTGCTGTGTCTGAAGGTTGCAAACGGCGAATCGTTCTGGGAGCGTGATACGGAGAAAGGAACGGCGCTCTATCTCTGTTTGGAGGACAGCTTCAACCGCGTCCAGCAGCGGCTCAGCGGCCTGACGGAGTCCGCGCCGCCGAATCTGCACTTCGCGGTCATGGCGCACACGCTCTCCGACGGTCTCGTGGAGCAGATCGAGCTGTTTCTATCGGAACATACGGATACGCGTCTGATCGTCATTGACACGCTGCAAAAAATCAGGAACAGCGTCAGCGACAATTACTACAGCAGCGACTACAAAGACATCGGCGCGCTGAAAACCGTTGCGGATAAATACGCGATCACGATCCTTGCCGTGCAGCATTTACGAAAGCAGTACGACAGCGATCCGCACCTGATGATCAGCGGCTCCACGGGGCTGACCGGCGCTGCGGACGGCAGTTACATCTTGCAGAAACAGGATATCAATTCCGATGACGCAAAACTATATATCCGAGGTCGCGATATCGAAGAACGTGTGCTGACGCTGCATTTCAACCGCGACAGTTTCGAATGGGAATACGTCGGCGGCGACACCCCGGCGGGCGACGCAATGAACCGCGACCCGATCATGCAGACAATCATTCGATACCTACAGCAGAAAAGAGAATTGCGCGGAACTGCATCGGAGCTGATCGAACTACTGGGGCTGCCGATCAAAAGCAATGTGCTGTCAAAACGTCTGAATCAATATCAAAACGAATTGCGCAAAATCGGCGTTACGGTGGAACGCAGCCGCACCGGCGAGCGGCGGGAGCTGCTGCTTGGCTATGCGGCCGCCCGACGCGTCATGACGGTATGACGTTTATGACGGTGATATGGCAGGTTTCTCTGCATGTCGAAAAATCGTTGATATTCCTACGTTTTTTCTTCTGCTGTCATCGTCATGGGGATGTTTGCGTCACGACCGTCACATCGTCACAAGCAGAAAAGAGGGACACGAAATGAAGTACAAACGAAACAGAACCGAAACGCTGACGCTGCGCCTGACGCCGAAAGAAAAGGAACTGCTCAAACAGAAAGCCGCGGCGCGGTGCTTGACGCTGACGGACTATATTCTTCTCTCTGCGTTGGAATACAGCGACGCACAGCCCTACCGTCTGATCCTGAAACAGCTCGGCGACTTGCGCACTGCGCTTCAAACATTACAGCAGAAAAAAGAATCGGACGATCTGCGGGATCTGCTGGCAATGCAGAGCGAGCTATACAATACGCTGATTGCTGCGATACGAAGCAAATAAATATCATATCCTGCAACTGCGATTTTGGGGCGCAGATCGATTTTGAGAATCGCGGTACAGCGCGGTTTTTCGGCGCTCACATTCGCCGATTTGCGGCCTTTGCAGGCGGGGTGGAGAAAGTACCCGCCGAGTGAAAGAAAAGCGGAATTTGGGCGGTTTCTGAAAAATATACCTGACCGTCCCTGTCGGATCGAAAAAAAAGTACGGGTCGAATGAGCAGCAGGAGAAAGACGAGGGGTCAAAATCGCCCCCTCGCCGGATCACAGCAGCCGGCAAAGCCAGCAGCACCGCGGTTTTTCGGCAATTCAAATTCAAAAAACAGGTGTGCACCCTTTTTTGGGAAATAGGAATTTGGGTGGACACCAATGCCGAAATTCGGCGTGAAATAAAGACTTTTATAGGGGTCACGCAAAAAAAACAAATACTATGGAGATTGCATCATGACAAAAAAGGAATACGAAAAGAAATACCGTGATCTGCCCGATGCGCTTTCACCGCAGGAGGTCGCCGATCTTCTGCGCGTCAATATCAAAACCGTTTACAAAATGCTGCGCGACAAAGTTATTCCGTCCGTGCGCGTCGGCAGAGAATATCGGGTAGCGAAAACAAAAGTGATCGAATATCTTCGGGGAAACGGCAAAAAGAATACGAACCCTGTTTATGTTCTTTCTGATAACTCTCGCAAAAAGGTCTGGACAATGCAAACAGTTTGCAGTATTGTTCCTGTTGCGCAAAGCAAGAAAATTACAGAAGGAGAGAAATCGCATGTCACAAAGAACAAGCCTTGCCGCAAGTGTACAGGCTAAAAAAGGACGGCTCTACGCCGTCATTCAGACAAAGGAAAACGGGAAATCGAAGTCCGTCTGGCGGTCGCTCGGACTGGACGAGGGCGCGAATAAAACGACTGTGAGCAAGACGTTCCGTCGTGTCGTAACGGAATACGAGGAGGAATACAATAAACGTCTTCTCCGCGGTGGAAAACCCGACGCAGATATTCCGATCTTTCCCTTCCTCTGTTCGTATCTGGAAAAGGCAAAACAACATCTTCAGGTCAGCACTTATCGCAGTTATCATCAGATGATTTACGGAAGGATTCAGCAGTATTTCAGCAAAAGAAATCACCTGACCGTGGAGAATATCAAACCGAAAGACATTGAGGACTTCTACGATTGGATCTTTGAATCGGGCGTCAAGGCGAATACCGTGATTCACTATCATGTGGTTCTGCACCGCGCGTTTCAGCAGGCGTTCAAGGACGAGCTGATCGACGTGAATCCCTTTGACCGCGTCGAGCGACCGAAGAAAAATAAATTTCAGGGCGCAAATTATTCCGAAGATGAACTGATCGCGCTGTTTGAGTTGAGCCGTACTGACCCGATCTGGTCTGCCATTGTGCTGGCAGGCGGTATGGGACTGCGGCGCAGCGAAGCATTGGGTGTGCGGTGGTCGCGGATCGATATGGAACAAAGAACCATGCTGTTGGATACAAAAATCGTCGAGGATGAGCAGGACGGAAAAATCGTTCTGCTCGCTGTCGAGGAAATGAAAAACAAAACCAGCCGCCGAACGCTGCCGATTCCCGATCCCGTCTATGAAATGCTGGAAACCGTAAAAACAAAACAGGAGATCAACCGCCGACTGTTTCGGGGTAGCTATAACCGTGAGTGGGACGATTACGTCTGCACCGACGACCTTGGCAATATGCTGAAGCCGAACTATTTGACGGAGCATTTCAGTACGCTGCTGAAAAAACTCGGTCTCCGTCATATTCGATTTCACGACCTGCGGCATACGTTCGCAAGCGTTCTGATCAACAAAGAAGTCCCGCTGATCAACGTCTCAAGCTTCCTCGGACACTCTACGATCAGCACCACGGCGAATATCTACGCGCATTTGGATAAGACAGCGAAGCAGAACAGCGCCAATGTGATCTCGGATATATTCCGAAAGGAAAAAATTTAAGCCGTCCTTCGGGGCGGCTCGTTTCATTATCTTATTCGTCTGTCGGTATTTTTCCGTGTTCCTTCTCATATTCAGCAACGCACTTTTTCAGGTATTGCTCGATCTCTTTATTCGCAGAACGACCTTCAGATTCAGCAATGTAGCGAAATTTCTTAAAAAGGATACGATCAACTCGAAGCGTATATCTCAGCAATTTATCTTCCATACCTTACACCGTCCATAGTGTTATTATGACTTAATTATAGTGAAAATATTGCATCACAACAAAAATGGTGGTAATATGGTGACATAATGACGAATTGTTTTTTATGGCGGTGAATGAAATGAAAGTAGCGATTATCGGTTCAAGAAATCTGAAAATAGAAAATCTGAAAAACTATATTCCGACCGAAACGACCGAAATTGTTTCAGGCGGGGCGAAAGGGATCGACGCCTGCGCCCGAGAATATTCCAATACGAACGGAATCAAACTGACGGAATTCCTTCCTGAATACGAAAAATATCAGCGCGGCGCACCCCTGCGCCGCAATATTCAGATCATCGAATATGCCGATATTGTTATCGCATTTTGGGACGGAAAATCAAAAGGTACAAAATATGTGATCGACGAATGCCGAAAACGAAACAAAAAAATTACGGTTCACGCCATCGGAACCGCAGAAGAAAAGTGAGAATCGTTATGGATAAAAAAGAATACATGAGCGGCAGCGAGCTGCGGCAATACCTGCACATTTCCACACGGAAGATGAAATATCTGATGGATCATGATTACATTCCCCATGAAAATACGGGACAGGCGACGCACAAATACCATGTACGCGTTGAGGACGCGGAGGCGTTCAAGCATAAAATGGAGACGCAGGTCGGCTTTCTCGCCGAGTTGACCGGATTATTTTCCAACAGAAAAGACCATCACCCGAAACCGCTGTTGGAGGTCACGGACGAAAACCGAGAAGCGTTCCATACATGGCTGGAGAAGGAATGGGCTGAACTACCCGACGCGGTTCCGGCAATCGAAACGGCAAAGCTGCTGGGTATGCGCCCCGCACGGCTCTATGAACTGATTAAAGACGGCGTTCTCCACGGAGGATATGTGAAAAACATCTGCTACTGCTCGAAATATGAGATCATCAATTACGCCGCGTCAGAAGAAAAACTCAGCCATCCGACGGGGACGGAATATCAAAATCTGATCCGCGCGTTCAAAAAACGACAGTGCAGAGAAAGAGAAAATGAGAAGCGGAGAACAAGACGAAACGAACAAAGATGAATCGAGGACAGGCGTGATCTCGCGACCACGTCTGTCCATATCTTCTGCCAGAGAATAAGAATTTAAACTCTTAACACAGGCTGCCGATACAACGGAATATTGCAGGTTTCTCATTGGGTTGACGTGCAAGCAGCCGGCTATGGAAATGTCAAGCAGAAAAAGAGGAAAATTTTTTAAGCCATTGAATAAGTATACAAATTTCTCGGCGTTGGTCAAGGGTAAAACAAGTGCGCTTCGCCCACCCTTGACAGCCGCCTCTAAATTTGTGT
>JAFVBH010000048.1 GCA_017480115.1 Clostridia bacterium | reverse complement strand
TGATTTATCGGCGTTGCCGATAAATCAGAATTTAATGAATAATGAACGGTGAATGATGAATGATTGCGGAACCGCTTCGCTGTTGGATTTATAGATAAAAAATAGGAACATGCGCTTGTAGGGCGGCCATTGGCTGTCGGAGCGTTAAGAAAATATGCCGGTGGCATATTTTTAGTTACGACCGAAGCGGCTATGCCGCAAGGGCTCTTTTCCGGAAATCCGCATAAGCCCCAACGGACGCCCAATGGGTCTCCCTACAGGATCGCGTGACGATCTTCCCTGCGTTAGATCATAATTTACAGACACCAGACATCAGGCATCAGGGGCGGCGCACCGCGCCACGATATAAATTCAAATCGCGCAACGATTTCCGAACCTCCTACCTCTTCCCTCCTACCTAAAATCTGATTTGCGGGGCGTAAATCAGATTTTAATACAGACACAGAAAGCATGGATCCGTTTCCCTTTTGCTTCCTTCCATAATAAGCAAAAAGATAAACCTCCGCATGACCGAACGGCTTCGGTTATGCGGAGGTTTCACATAAAAACAATTTACACAGACAGCAGACCCGCGTCCAGCACGAACTGGGAACCGGTGACATATCTTGCCTTGTCGCTGGCAATGTACAGCACCATATTTGCCACGTCCTCCGGCTCGACCCACGGCACAGGCAGCAGATTCCCCGCCGAGCGTTCGGCGATCTCGATGGGCGTCATGCCCTCCATGGCGGCAAGCCCGTCGTTCATGGGCGTATTCACGCCAGTGGGGTGAATGCTGACCACGCGGATATTATAAGGCGCCAGCTCGATCGCCCACGCCTTGGTCAGCCCCGTCAAGCCCCACTTGCTCGCGGTATAATGGGACAGACGGTTGCCGCCGCGCAGTCCCATGACCGAGGAATTATTGATAATCACGCCGCTTTTGGCTTTCATCATGTAGGGCGAGACCCGGCGGGTCACGTTGAACGGTCCCTTGAGGTTGATGTCGATCATGGCGTTCCACTCGTCGTCGGTCATTTTATCCACCGTCGCATAAGCGCAGATGCCTGCGTTGTTAAACAAAATGTCGATCTTGCCGAACGCCTCGATGGTTTTCTCCACGGCGGCGGTCACAGCCGCATCGTCGCGCACGTCGCCGACGGCGATCACGCAGCGTCTGCCGAGGGCTTCGATCTCGTCCTTCAGGCTCTCCAGCTCGGCGCTCGAGCCGAAATCATAGGCGGGATACTCGATTTTCTTCGCCACGTCAAACGCGGCGACGTCCGCGCCCGCTTTCGCCAAAGCGATAGCCACAGCTCTGCCCTGTCCGTGCGCCGCGCCCGTAATGAACGCAACCTTATTTTCAAAATCTGCCATAAGAATTACTCCTTGTCTTCTTTTTTTCTGTAATCGTAAAGAATCGTGTCCAGCGGCACCTTTGCCACGGTGTTAAACAGGTTCGTCGCGTACATGATCCCCGCGAAGGAGATCAGCAGCACGATCTGCTCGTCGTTGAACAGTTCTTTCAGCCGCGTATAAATTTTTTCGTCAATATTATGGGGATTTTTACTGAACTGCCTGCCGAAATCAAAGAGCAGCCTCTCGGTATCGGACAGGGTCGGATGATCGGGATCGTCGCCGTTATCAATCAGGATCTTTCTGAAAAAGGTAGAACAGATCAGGCAGTCGTTCCCCTCGGAGATCGCGTAGGAAAACAGCTGCAGCGCGCGGTCGCCCAAAAAAGGCTGAATCTGATCGTACAGCGTGTACCACTCCATATACGCCTTGAACGCGGGGACATTGTGCAGCAGGGTACGCTTCATGTTTGTAATGCGGCCGTGCTTGGCGATCTGATCGTCATACTCGCGCTGCACCTCCGGCGAGGCGGTCTCGTATTCGGTCATCGGTAAATAACTCATATTTGCAGCTCCTTTACAGTGATTTCATCAATTGAATATAGAACGTGACGCCCTTTAAGTAAGCGTCCGCCGACAAATGCTCATCGACCCCGTGCATGGCGCGGCGCTCGGCGGAGGTAAAGCGAAATCCCGCAAACCGAAATACATTGCTGCAAATCTCTGTAAAATGCTTGGAATCCGTGCCGCCGCTCATCACGTAAGGCGCGTCGTCAGCGCCGGGATATACGGTCTTTGCGGTATTTGCAATCAGCTGATAAGCCTCCGATTTAAAATCGGAATAGGGGGACGGCTCAAATTTATAGGGAACCGCAACCTCCACATGCGCGCCCGCCAGTTCCTTGATACGGTTTTCCACATCGGCGGTATTGTCCCACGGGGCGACGCGGACGCTGTAGCCCGCGCCGGCGTCGGTGGGAATAGTATTGATCGTATCGCTGCCGGAAAGCTGCGTCAGCGCGGTGGTGGTGCGGATCATGGCGTTGGTCTCGCCGCCTGCGGACATGATTTTTTTCACGATCGGTGAAAAGATACCGATATTGGCAAAAATCACCCGATACAGGAACGACGCATGCGCCGCCAGCTTGCGGAACATTTCGGCAAGCACGGGAGAGATCTGCGCCTTAAACGGGTGGTCGCGAATGTTATCCAGCGCCTGCAACAACCGCACGGTGGAGTTTTCACCCGACGGCGTGGAGGAATGCCCTGCCGCGCCTTTGGCGGTCAGCTTCACGTCCACAACGCCCTTTTCTGAAACGCCGATCATGGCAAATTCGTAGCGAATCCCCAGCGGCAGCTCGTTGATCATCGCGCCGCCCTCGTCCAGCACGAACCACGGCTTGACGCCCTGCCTGCGGAACCATTCCATTTGCGCAGGGCTGGTGTCGCCACCGGTCTCCTCATTATTGGACGAAATAAAATAAATATCGCGCGCGGGCGTGTAATTTTCCGCCATCAGCGACTGCATCGCCTCAAAAACGGCAGTCAAAATACATTTGGTATCAAAAGCGCCGCGTGCATAAATATTGCCGTCGTGAATTTCAGCGGCAAAGGGCGGATATGTCCAGTCCGCCGCCTCTGCGGAAACGACGTCGTGATGCGCCATCAAAATGACCGGCGCCTTGGAGGGGTCGCGCCCTTTCCATTTTACGATCAAACCGTAGGTATTGACCATGGTCAGCTCGGTATTGGCGAATACCGTGGGGTACAGCTGCTTTAACAGCGGTACAAAGCCGTCAAACTCCGCGTATTCGATCTTGCCTTCCCGCGGCCAGACGGTCTTTTTTTGCAGCACCTTTTGAAAACGGGCGATAGCCGCCGGATCGTCGAAATCCGCGACAGGCTGCGCCGCCGCTGCCGTTTTTTCGGGCTTCAACAGCGCCCCGCGGATCAAAATCACCGCCAAAAATACCGCAACCGCGGCACAGATCATAATTGCCGGAAGCATGGGATCACCTTTCTTTATTCTGATTTATCGGCGTTGCCGGTAAATCAGAATTTAATGAATAATGAATACTGAATGATGAATGATTGTGGAACCGCTTCGAGGTTGGATTTATAAATTAAAATATCGGACTTCGCTTGTAGGGATGGCCATTGGCCATCCGCCGGGTTATGCGCAAAATCGACGGACGGCCGGTGGCCGTCCTTACAAGCGGGTGTACCCATTTTACGTCTATAAATCCAAATCGCGCAGCGATTTCCAAACCTCCTACCTCTTCCCTCCTACCTTCTGCCTAAATTCTGATTTAGCTGCTGCGCAGCTAAATCAGAATTTACCTCAATACTTTTCCAAAAACGTATGCCGTTCCTCTGCCGTTTGATAGCCGGGGAAGGTATCCATGCACACCGCGTGGATACTGTGAAAAATATTGCGTTCAATATCGGGATCGTTTTGTTTGAGCCGGTCGATCAGCTCCCGCGCCGCCTGCCGCTGCGGGTCGGGCGTATGCCGCACGGGAAATGACAACTCGTTATATCGGCGCCATTTTTCAATATTCGCCGTCTGTATCGCATATAGCGGACGGATCCGTCGGACGCCGTCGCGCGTCTCCCGCGGCAACACCGCCTGCAGCTTTCCGCAGTAAAGCAGATCGGCGACGGTTGCGGCGATCACCGTATCCATGGTTACCGACTGCACCAGCGTATATGGTTCCGACTGTGCGGCAGGCGCAGACAGCGGAATATGCAGAATCAATGCAATATCTGTAATTGCAGACAATATCGATGGTTCCTTTGCTGACGGAAAATAAATCAGGAAAAACGGGATCTCCGTATTGCGCTGTAGCATTTGCAGCAGCTTTGCGGCAAGGAACGCTTCTGCGCTGCCGTCCAGCGGAACCGCGATAACGGCATTTTCCTCGATCAAGCGATAGCGCTTGACCGCGCCGATGAACGGGTTCCAAAGCTCTTTTCTGTATTTTTTCGTGATACTGCGCTCGATCAGCGCGCACCGATCCAATTCCCTCATACGCTTGCAAGATCTTTCACGACTTCACCGGCGATGATCAGTCCCGCGACCGACGGGACGAACGCCGTGCTGCCGGGAATCGCGCGGCGGGCGGTGCATTTGCGCTGGGTACCGGGCGGGCAGATACAATGCTCCCGACAGCTGATCGCCATATCCTCCACCGGAGGAATGGGCGGCTCCTTGGAATATACAACTTTCAGCTTTTTGATCCCCCGCTTGCGCAGCTCATACCGCATGACCCGCGCCAACGGACACACCGACGTTTCAAAAATATCCGCCACCTCAAACGCGGTGGGGTCCAGCTTATTCCCCGCGCCCATACAGCTGATGATCGGGGTATGCGTCTTTTCGCATTCCATGACCAGCGACAGCTTGGCGGATACGGTATCGATCGCGTCGACCACGTAATCATACCGGGTAAAATCGAACGTCTCCGCTTGATCTGCGGCATAAAAGGTCTGATGTTTGGTGACCTTGCAGGCGGGATTGATCTCTAAAATCCGCGCCTCGGCAACGTCAACCTTGTATTTACCGACCGTTTTACGGGTCGCTAAAATCTGACGGTTGAGATTGGTCAGGCAGACTTTATCATCGTCGATCAGGTCGATCGCGCCCACGCCGGAGCGCACCAACGCCTCGACGGTATAGCCGCCGACGCCGCCGATCCCGAATACCGCCACGCGGGCGCGCGCGAGACGCTCCATCGCCTCCGCCCCCACCAGTAGCTGGGTTCTTGAAAATTGATTCAGCATGCCCCGACCTCCGCAACCTGAAATTACAACATCAAATTTTACCACACAAAACATAGCAAGTCAATAGATTTTGCAGCGTCGGCAGACGTTTGGCAACAACGCGAGTAAAATTTAATCATATAACGAAATTAAATTAACATCAAAAAAGCCGCAGGTCACCACGGCTTTTTCTTCGTATCGGGACATTTGTTTTTAATAAACGCGGCGCGAAATTCCGGGTAGCAGCCGCATTTCAGGCAGGTACCGCCCACCAAATGCCCGCACTGCCGGCAAGCGTCGATGCGGGACTGATAAAGCGGCGCGGGGGTTTTGTCTTTCGGCGGAATCTTCTCGATATGCCGTTGAATCTCCTCGTACACGTCCGTCTCTCCGCTCTCCAGCAGCAGACAGCGCCGACAGACGCGTAGCGCGTCCTCAGCCATTGATCGTAAATTTCACGACCGCGCAAGCAGGCAGCTTCGCGGTGAAGCCGTCGGCGCTGCGGGTGAAATCCGTAAAATCTGCAGGCTTAACAACATCTTTATGTTCAAACGTATTGTGATCGTGCGCGTCGCCGGAGAGGATCTCCGCTTTCACGGAGATAACGGCGGTGTCGGCGATCTGGCACTTAAATTCTGCGCTCTCGGTCTCGGAGGTATTGACAACGGTGGCATAGATCACGCCGTTATCGTCGATAGACGCGCTCTCCACCAGCTGCGGATAATCCCGTTTGTCAGCGTTGTAGGTCTTGGTGGTGATATAGCTGCCCAACAGGGTATTTTCCTGATGATCGGCAAACATCTTAAAGACGTGATAGGTGGGCGTCAGCAGCATATCCGCGCCGTCGGTGAGAATGACCGCCTGTAACACGTTCACAAGCTGGGCGATATTCGCCATACGAACACGGTCAGAATGTTTATTGAACAGGTTCAGCGTCAAACCGGCAACAATCGCGTCGCGCATGGTGTTCTGCTGATAAAGGAAGCCGGGATTGGTGCCGGCCTCCACATCGTACCATGTGCCCCATTCGTCCACCACAAAGCTCACGCGTTTCTGCGGGTCGTAACGATTCATGATCTCACCGTGACGGGTCAGCAGTTCCTCCATCTTATACGCTTTGGAAATGGTGGTCTCGTATTCGGCAGCGTCAAATTCCAGCGCCTTACCGCGGGTCTCATAGACATGCGGCGTTGTATAATAATGCAGGGAAAGACCGCTGAAATGGCGGCAGTTCTGCATGAGCGTCTCGGTCCATTTATAGTCCGCGTCATTAGGACCGCAAGCGATCTTATAGATCCAATTCCCGCCGTAATTGCGCACATAGGTCTGATAGCGGCGATAGGTGTCCGCATAAAACTGGGGGGTCATATTGCCGCCGCAGCCCCAGTTTTCATTGCCGACGCCGAAAAATTTCAGTTTCCACGGGGCTTTCCTGCCGTTCTTTTTGCGCAGCTCCGCCATGGGCGAGGTGCCGTCAAAGGTCATATACTCGACCCACTCATTCATCTCCTGCACCGTACCGCTGCCCACATTGCCGCAAATATACGGCTCGCAGCCCAGCTGCGCGCAAAGCTCGAAAAACTCATGGGTACCGAAGCTGTTATCCTCCACAACGCCGCCCCAATGGGTATTGATCATCTTCTTGCGGGTCGCCTTGTCGCCGATGCCGTCTTTCCAGTGATATTCATCAGCAAAACAGCCGCCGGGCCAGCGCAGCACGGGGATCTTCATTTCCTTCAGCGCGTTGACCACGTCGCAGCGCATACCGTTAACGTTGGGAATATCGCTGTCCTCCCCAACATACAGGCCCTCATAGATGCATCTGCCCAGATGCTCGGAAAAATGACCGTAGATATTTTTGTTGATATGTGAGATTTTTTGATTCGGGTTGATCAGATACTTTTCCATGGAAACCTCCGAAGATTTTCATTTTGTTTAATATAGCATAATAAAGACGGGAATGCAACAAAAACTTCTGATTTATCGCTTTGCGATAAATCAGAAGTTAGGTAGAAGGTAGGAGGGAAGAGGTAGGAGGTTCGGAAGCCGCTTCGCGGCTTGGATTTATAGACGCAAAGCACGTGTGCCCGTTTTATATCTATAATTCCAACCGCGAAGCGGTTCCACAATCATTCATTATTCACTGTTCATCATTCATTAAATTCTGATTTGCGGGGTGTAAACACCCCGCAAATCAGAATTTCAAAAATCAGTTCTTATTTTCCTCAAATGCGGCGATCTTGTCGATCACGGAGAGCAGCACGTCAAAGCCGGTGCCGACGGTCTCGGCGGAGAAACGCTCGGGCACATCGTGCCATGTATGATAGTAGTATGTAAGCGTCGGATTCTGCGCCGCGAAGGTGACAGACCGAATTCCCGCCTTTGTCATCGGCGTGCTGTCGCAGCCGCCCACGGGATTGTGGATACAGCCGGTTTTGCTTTCAATGCCCAGTTCCGCAAAGGAATCCTTGAACATCTGCTCAAGATTCTTATCGAAACGGGTAAACTGCCAGTCGTCCTTGATAACAACCTCAAAATAATCATCGTCTGCCACGGAATCAATGTTAAGATTCCACGCATTCTTAGTCAAGTCATCATTTTTATGCTTCGCGGTAAACGCCATGGAGCCGCGCAGACCTGCCTCCTCAGAACCGCAGTTCAAATCGATAATGCGGCAGTTTTTGGGCATCTTATCGGGATTCTCTTTGAAATACTTAATAACTTCATAGCTCAGCGCGCAGCCGGAGGCATTGTCCATCGCGCCGCGGGAGGCGTTGCGCGGGTCGGGATCCGCCCACATGATCAGGAAGAAGCTGCCGATCGCGGTGACCAGCGGCAGGAAGTGCATCGCCAGCAGGAATCGATTGAACGAGACCGACGATGCGGTAGTAATCGCCCAAGAAGCGCCGGTATAAACGCCCAGCTGAATGATCGACATGGCAATCGCAGTACCGACAAGAAAGAAGAAGCAGATCGCGCCGAAACCGACCTTGCCGAAGGTGGCGATCAGCCCCTTGACGGGATTGTCCTTATATTTTTCCGCATGCTCGGAATGCTTCCAGCACCAGCTGGTATCCGTGTGCCCGGAAAGGATAATGGTGTAATCATAGTTACCGTCCTCCGGCAGCAGTTCGCCGTAGGTATTTTGGGAAATTTCCTGTTTAAAGAACATATCGAACCACGTTTTATACAGAAAAACGCTGCAAATCAGCCAAACCGTGGCGGCGATGCCCGCCAGCGCCATACCGAACCAGATCGAAGAAATGCCGAGGGCAAAATAAACGAGAATACTGAACGCGAGCCCCAAATACCCTGCATAAGGAATACCGCCGATGGAAGCTTTGGGATAGACCGCAAATTCCTCCCGCACCGGCTCGATACCGATCTCCCGCAGCTTGTCTCCCATATATGCCGCGTACTGCTTTTCATTATCGGAGCCCGGCAGACGGGAACCAATCTCGTTCGCCGCGTGCTTGATAATATCATACGCTTCTTCGGCGTATTTTCTGTTTTCTTCTTTCATATGCAGTCCTCCTGTATATTTATAAATACTTCATAATTGTACCATAATAATCAACAAAAATCAATCATTTTCAGTCAAAATATACAAAACAAAAATGTTTGTCGGAGAATCGCCGTCAAGCCATCAAGCCGTACTTCTCCTTGATTCTGTCCAGCTTCTCCAGCATCGGCAGGGACAAAAACCACAGGAAGATCGCCGTTGCCGCGGCATGCACACAGTCCAAAGGAAAACCGGTGACGTAGTAGCCGACCAGCATATTGAAATTCAGGACCTCCCCGCCCCACACCAGCGCAGCGGCGGGATTCATGATCCCCCCATAGATCAGCAACGCGCTGACCGCGCCGAAAAGACACAGCGACAGCCGCGAACGCCGCAGGAGCCCGACATTATACAGCACACCGGCAAGGAAACCGATCAACCCCATGGCAAACATCTGCCACGGCGTCCACGGTCCCTGCGAGAACAACACGTTGGAGGCGAGCATCGTGACCGCGCCCACCAAAAATCCGGTCTCGCCGCCCAGCGCCACCCCGGCGATGACCGTCAGCGCCAGCACGGGCTTGAACTGGGGCAGCATAAAGAACGCGGCTCTGCCCACAATCCCCAGCGCGCAAAGCGCGGCGATCACGGTGATCTCCCGCGCCCGAGGTTTTCTGCCTTCAAACACAAGAAAGAACGGCAGCATACATTCAAGCAGCACCGCGAACGCAGACAGATAATACTGCTTTCTGTCCATATAAACGACGCTGATAAACAGCGTCAGCGGAATCAGCAGAACAATACAAACGACCGCCGCGACCGTGCGCTTTGACAGCCGCCGCGCGTTTGCCGGCGGTTGCAGCTGCGGCGGTTTTTTCGTCCGCCCGCCGGCACATACGGCGGTCAACAGCAGGGAAAGAAGCAGACCGCCATAATACAACAGCTGATTTTTCCCCATCGGCGTGACGCCGCCCATATCCGCAAGTGCGGTCAGCTCGCCGCTCTTTGCGGCAAGGATAAACAACAACATCGATATGGCGGCAAATACGGCGGCGCCGATTTTTCGCCACAGCGGCAGCTTTGCCGTCGGTGTGGCGCGCGGCAGCACCACACTGTCCGGCAAAGAAACAATCGTCTCCGCAGACAGGTCCTCCCTTTTTCCGCCGATCGCGGCGATAATATCCTCGGCGGTCACGGCGTCCGGCGCAATGCCCTTGGCAATTCTTCCTGCTGCGGTGGTGTAAAATTGATTATCGCGGAAAAATTCCTGCGGCGGCGCTAGCGATATAAGATTCCCGTCAAAAAACATGGCGCAGCGGTCGGCATACGCGGCGCAAAATTCCGCGTCATGGCTGACCATAACAATACACACACCCGCAGCGCGCAAATCCCGCAGGATCGCAGCGAACAGCCGCTTAAACCCACCGTCCATACCTTTGGTAGGCTCGTCCAGCAGCAGAATTTCCGGTTTCAGCAACAACAGCTTCGCCAGCGCCGCGCGCTGCTGCTCCCCGCCGGACAAATCATAGGGGTGGCGCTGCTCCAGCCCCTGCAAACGGCAGAGCGCCAGCGTATTCGCAAGCCGTTCCCGCCGCGCCTGCACGGTAAGCGCAGCGTCCTTCAGCGTATCCGCGAGATCGTCGTATAAGGTTTTCTTTAAAAACAGAGTCTGCGGCTCCTGCGGCAGGCAGCAGAGCCTTCCCGTCGTCCGTACCGTGCCGCGATAGGGGCGGCATACGCCCGCCAGGGCTTTCAGCATGGTGGATTTCCCTGCGCCGTTGCCGCCGAGGATGCACAACAGCTCCCCTGCGTACGCGGTCAGCTCCAGCCCGTTCAGTATATCCTTTCCATCCTTTTCGTACCGGAAATACACCTCCCGCGCCGTGATTGCAGGCGTTCCCTGCGGCGCATGGGCAGGACGCGACGGCACCGGTTGCAGAACGTGCGTCGCGGCATAATCGGAAAGGAACCGTTTGCCTTCGTTGACCGAGACGGGACATACGGCGTCGGTCTGCGCAGCGCTCCATATCCGCATGGCGGCGGGCATGGACAGCAGCATGGGGCTGTGGGTTTGTTGCAGATATGCGCCGACTGCCGCCGCAGCGCCGCAACAAAGCAGATTGCCGTTTTCCATAACGGCGACCGATGTCGCCATCGGCAGGACTTCCTCCAGCCGGTGCTCGGAGATGATGACCGTCGTCCCCAGCTCCCGATTGATCTTTTGCAGCGTCTGCAAAAACGCCGACGCCGCGATCGGGTCCAACTGCGCCGTCGGCTCATCTAAGATCAGCACCTCGGGCTGCGTCACCATCACGGCGGCCAGATTCAGCAGCTGCTTTTGCCCGCCGGAAAGGTCGGCGACATTTTTGTAAAACCAGTGTTCAATCCCCAAGAAAGAGGCGGTCTCTGCCACGCGGCGGCGAATCGTGGGCGTATCCATCCCCAGACTTTCCAATCCGAACGCCAACTCGTGCCATACTTTATCGGTGACGATTTGATGCTCCGGCGATTGCCGAACAAATCCGATCGCCGCGGCGGCAGTCCGCGCAGGCATCGCTGCCATCGGCGTATTTTTATAGCAGATCGTCCCCTTTTGGCTTCCATGGGGCGTCAACTGCGGTTTGCAATGCTGCAGCAGAGTGGATTTTCCGCAGCCGGAGGGACCGCACAGCACGAGGAACGCCCCCGCCGGCACGGAGAGGGAAATCCCCGCTAAAGCAGGCGCTTCGGCGTTGGGGTAGGTAAAGGTCAAATCTTTGATCGTGATAATATCCAACGCCGTTCCTCCTCTCTGTCGATCACCAGCGGCATGCCGCACATACAAAAATACATGATTTGAAAAAATACCGTAAACGGCGCGGCAAGCTGCCCACGAATATTCGGGAAATACCGCCAGTACATACCGCCCGCCGCGGCGCAGGCGACCAGCCCGACTACGGCAATCAAGAGGCAGAACAGCGCCGTTTTGTCGCGGTCTGTAAATCGATAAATCGAAAAGGCGGTGCGCCCTTTTAAACCGTAACCGCGGCTTTTCATGCTGTCAGCGGTTTCCGCAGCACTTTCTAACGCCCATGTAACGGTTGCGGAAAAACAGGACGTCGCATTGCGCAGTCGTTGCACCTTACTGCCCGCCGCAGGGTCCCGCCCCGCAAGTACCTGCGCTTCCCGTACACGCGCAAGCTGCCTGCGGAATTTCGGCACAAAGCGCAGCGTCATACTCAAAAGAAGAGAAAGGGACGGCAGAAACCGTCCGAACAGATAGACAAATTTATCGCTTGTCATCACCGCAGTATAACAGCGAAACCACAGCAATACCGTGATCAGCATCACGGCGGCGGCAATGCCGTAGAGCATGCTTTCCAACGTCAGCGGGTTTCCGCCGGGCAGATAAGCGAGGATCACCGTCCCCTGATGATTAAACATCGGGTTGAGAAGCGCGGTCAAGACAAGCAGCGGCAGCGCGGCGGCAAAAAAGCGGAACCACTGCCCCATGTACAACCGGCGATGGTACAAAACAGCACAGACAAGGGAAATGCCGAGGCAAACCGGGTGCAGAAACACCATGGTAAAACCGATGACCGCGCCAAAGTATAAAAAATTCACCAGCGGGTGATACGCCGCAAAGGCGTCCCGATTTTGCATTGCTCTCACCCCATTTACTATTAGTTGATTAAAAACTGTTCGCGCCGCCGATGTCATCGCCCAGCTCGCAGGTATACCGCCATTCCACGGTATCACCGTCTTTTAAAACATATCTGCTGCAGCCATAGTTTGGATACCAGCCGTTGACACAATACATCCACCCTGAACCGCTGCCGCAGTCAAATTCGTACAAATTATGAATCCCCTCGATATAGGCGCTGTTATACATGGGAACCCACGCGGATTCCATGTGAATGCCCTGTGCGCGGCAGACCCGCTGCAGCACGTCAAATACCGATTCACCTGCGGTAAACTCCACCGTCTGCGGCGGTAAGATCCGCCCGCCTGCAGGGATAATATCAACTTTATCCGCATCCAGACGGGATACATTATCCAGTACGGTGGAGCAATCAATGGAGAACGTACAGGTCAGCACTGTTTTTTCGGGAACGGTTGTTTCCGTCGCGGCGGGCAGCGTCGTGGCAGGGAGAGCGCTCTCTGCCGGGGCAGCTGTCGTCGGCATCATTGTTGCCGGGGGAATTATTTGCGCCGCGGTTGTTGCCGTCGGCGCGGTCATACTTTCCGTCGGCACAGTGGTTGTCGGTTCCGTCGTACCGGATTCACCGTCTCGTTTTTTTTCTTCGCCGCAGGCGGTCAGGCTGCAAAGCAGCAGACACGTCAGCAGCAGACAAATGCATCTTTTCATCGGTCTTTTCTCCTGCGGGAAAATAAGGCAAGCACAACGCACAGCGAAGATACGGCAAGCACTGCCGCGACTGCCGCCCTGTCGGCAAAATCGTCCCCCGTGCGGGGAATCGAAACCGTCCTGTCTTTTATTGTTGCAGGCGCGTTCATCGGCTGCGCGGGCAACAGAATTGCGGTTGTCCCCATCTCCGCAGGTAAACCGGTCACATCAGACATGTCATAGAGGAAGTTGTCGCCGTTAAAAAACCTGTCATAGGCGATCAGCGCGTAGCAGGCCTGATCGGTCGCCATCTCGTCCTTTTCATCATCAAGGGTATGGCAAAAAGCATGCGCATCGCCGATATAATATCGCATCAGCGCAGACAGCGCAGACACGCCGTTTTTCACAAAACGCGCGTCGGTATTGGCGTCGACGCCCCATGCGCACAGCGCGACGATCGCCTGCGCGCTGCTTTCAGCGGTTCTGACGCCGCGTGTGGCGAAAAATCCGCCGCCGTCCTGCATGCGCGCCAAGCAGGCAATGCCCCGATCCGCCGCCGCGACGACAGCCTCGTCATCGCGGTAATTTGCCAACGCTTGCAGCACCATGCCGGTAACGTCGGTATCGGCAGTATCACCGGTCAGCGCCCAGCCGCCGTCCGGTAACTGACGCTCTAAGATATAACTGACGCACTGCCGGCGTATCGATGGATCTGTTGTTTCATAATCAGCGGAATCTAACGCCAGCAGCGCATAGGCGACGCCGTTGATTCCCTGCTTCTGCACCCATGAAAAATCCTCATAGGGCGCGACAATGTCCCAATTTCCCACCGCGCGCGGGTCTTTGCCGATGGCGGACAGCGCCAGGATCAGCCGCGCGTTATCGGTGGATTTTGCCCGATGCAGCGCGCCGCTGGCGGCAGCCACCGTAGGGGCAACGGTATTCACCGAAGCCACAACGCGTTGATAATAATCGTTGAAATAACGGTCATTCACAGGATAATACCCGCTGCGGGCAAGGCAAATCACCGTCCATTCCCCACCAATGGGAGAAAACGTCGGAGCGGGACAGTCAACCGCCATTTGCGCGGTGACATCGGCGATCACACGATGCAGATCGGCTTCCGATTTGGCAAAAACAAAAAAAGCAAAAAAGGCGACAAGCAGAATTGCCGCCGTAAAAACCGCTATACTACGGATAATTTTTTGATGCATCCCGCCTGTCTCCTTTCTGGGATTATCTTGAGAAAATGCTACGGAAGAAGTTTAAAATATTGCGGAAGAAATCCGCGATGCGCCGAAAGAAATTTCTTGACGCGGTATCCGAATCCGTGTTGTTTACAGTGTTCGGATTGTTGACTTTGTCGGTCATATTGTCTACGTCGCTTTGCGCCGCCGTCAGATTCTGCATTACCGAAAGCGCCGCCGCCTTGGCGTTCGCGTCCGCGCTTTCAGCATACGCAAGGTACAGCATATCCTTATTGGCATGGGTGAAATAGGGCTTGACCTCGCCGGTCGTCACATTCCGGGGCTGATACCCCAGATCCAGCCCATAGCCCCACAGGGTGAACTGCCAGCGGATCACATAGGTATTGCCATAGTCGTTAAAGTCCTTGTTCCGCCGGGTATTATTGTTCTCCAACCCAAACTTGGAGATCGCGCCGTCGATCATGAAATCGTTGACGGTGATCATCCAGCCGGACTGCTCGGAATAATCATATTCGCCGAGATAGGCGTCCTTGTTGCCGTCGTTTTCGGTATTGGAGGGACCGCCGTTGTTGGTGATCACCAGCGGAATATCCAATTTCCCGGTATCCACGCCCTTAATGCTTTTGAGGTAAGCGAACTTTCCCCAATCGCCTAAAATGGTATAGTCCAGACCCTTGTCTTTCAACATTGCAAGCGTTGCCATACCTGCGGTCAGATTCCGCTTGGTATATGGACCATAGCCTTCAGGCGCCAGCAGTGTATTGATCTGATCGATGGTATAAATTGTGGGCTCCACATAGATCCCCTGCCCGAGGGTCAACCCCTCGACGGATATGACCACGCGGAACGCATCGGTATCCGCGGCAGCCGCCGCCACAGGCACTGCTGAGATCAGCAATAAAAACGAAAGCAGCAAGGCGATGATTCGATGTTGAAATTTCATAAAATACCTCCGATGGCGTCAAATTCTGATTTGTCGGCTTTGCCGATAAATCAAGTGAGGAGTTAGGAGAGAGAAGAGAGGAGTTAAGGATGAATGATTGTGGAACCGCTTCGCGGTTGGATTTATAGCCGCAAAACGGGCGCACTCGCTTGTAGGGATGCCCATTGGGCATCCGTTGATTTTGCGCGTAACCCGGCGGACGGCCGGTGGCCGTCCCTACAAGCGAAGTCCGACAATTTAATTTATAAAACCACATCGCGCAGCGATTTCCGAACCTCCGACCTCTTCCCTCCTACCTTTTACCTAACTTCTGATTTGCGGGGCGTAAACGCCCCGACAAATCAGAAGTTACCTTTTCCCAAACAAGTGCGCGAAAAAGTAGAAAATCTTATGGAAGAAGCCCTGAATCTTGCCCCAAAAGCCTTTATGCTCCCTGTGGCAGAATTTGCAGAGATCCTTGTTTTCGGTTTCGTCCTGCGTCTCGTCCTCCACAGGCGCGGATGCTTCGGTAGGATCGGTGCCGGGAACGGTGATTTTCGCCCAAACTTCCTGCCGGTAGAGCTTGTCAAAATCCGGTTTTTCGGGATACAGCTCGCCGTAACGCTCAAACTGCGTACTGGACAGCATCGCATACACGGTGACAACGGTATTTTCCTTATCGGGAGTCACAAGCAGCGTCTCGTTGCTGATCACCGACGGCTCGTCGGACTGGAATCTGTCCCACTGCTCGGAGGGATGATTCGGGTCGATGCTGACCGCAGCGATGCCGGTGCCGGTTGCCGCGGCATTGGTATAAATCCATTTGATGCCGCCGTTGCCGTCGTCGATCGCCTCATAGAATGGGTGCAGGTTGTTGACGACTTTGTCGATACTCTCGTTTGCGCCGTCGTTCAAGCCCTCAAAAAATGCCGCCTTGACCTTTTCCATCAACACGATCTGCGCGTCGATCTCGGACTGCTCGATGGGCGCGATCGTCAAAGTAATATCTTTGGTAACATAAATATCGCTGTAATCCCGGTGAATCATCTTCACGGTGAGGGTAACGTCAACAGGCGCTTCGCCGGGCAGCGGTCTGTATACGTTCAGACGGTAAGCGCTGACCGTTGCGACAGCCTCGTTCTGTGAAGCGACCTCAAATCTGTAGTTCGCGTTATTCGGAATGCCGCTGGTACGGGGCAGCAGAAGCTGTACGTCGTCCTTGACAGCGGCGGGGTCGATCCTTTCTTTTGTACCGATATAAGTCAGCTTTTCGGCAAGGTAATTGGCGTCCAGCGCCGCCTGCATCTCGGCTTTCACATCGTCGCCGACGCCCTTGACGGTAACGGCGTAATCTTTCGTGATCGTGATGGGCGCCTCGTTGGTCGTCGCGTCCGTTCTTTGGAAGGTAAAGGTGGCGGTCAGCGTAACGTCGGTATCCCGCATGCCGCGCTTGACCCTGCCGATATAGGGCGCAAACAGGGTATCGGAGGAGGACTGCGCGCTGTCGTCAACGGCGATCACGTCGGGCGCGGAGGATTCCCAGGAAATCAGCGTCCAGCCGATCCGGCTGCCGTTTTCGCCGTTCACGGTTTTATACAGCACAAGATCGTCGGTGACTTCGTCAAGCGACGCGTTATTCCCCTTGATCGTCTCGGCTGTCACCCTACTTACAACTGCCGTCTCCATCGCCTGCTGCACCTTCGCGGCGTCCCAGCGTACCAGCACCGGAGAAGCGGGCGCGTATTCCACCGTTTCGCCGCCTTTTTCAAGCGTGAACACAACGGGGATATTTTCCGTCCAAAGAAAACGGGACGCGGCGGGATCGGCATAGAAATAGTGCAGTGTGCCGTCTGCGTCAATGGACGCAAGCCCGCTTGCGGGGTTGTCCGCAGACTTCAAAGCCACATGGATCCCGCTGAAAGTTTCAGAAAGCTTATTCTCCAGCATTTCACAGACATTGACGTCTTTGCCGTAAACGGGAATCAGCCGGAACCACGATTTTTGCAGGGACTGTACCGCCTCGTTCAGCGACGCGACCGCGCCGGTGGTATCTGTGACGAGTATCGTGCCGCACGCGGTGCATTTTTTCACATAGGTATCGCCATCTGATTCCCATGCGCCGGAGATATGGTATTCTCCTGCCACAATTTCCGTGATCGTATGCCCTTCGACGTCTGCCTCGCAGGAAGTGCAAGTATAGGTGACTTCCGCCTGCGCGCAGGACAGTCTGTTTACAATACCGTTTTCATAATCATAGGTATGCTCGTGCGCAGGCGCGCCCGCTTCGATCACAGGCGTTAGTCCATAAACATCGCTTTTATTCTGTCCAATAACCGCGTCTGCGGTATCCGCAGACAGTTCCCCGAAGGAGGCGCAACCCAAAATATTCACTTTCGCGCCGCCGGTAACATGCGTCGAGGAAATGTTGATTTGTCCAACAATCCCGCCGACCGTGCTGCCGTTATTTGAGGTTGCGGTAACGGAACCTTTATTCACGCTCTTTTCAATCGTAATAATATCGCCGTTTTGTTTTGCGGTAATTTGCCCAACGATACCCCCCGCAAAATTAGCGGCAACCATATTTGCGATAATCACACCGTTATTCTCGCAACCATACAAGCAGCCACCGCGATTTTCACCAATGATACCGCCGACATATCCGCCGAGTTCACCCAATGTGCCGTTATTCACACAATCGCGCACAATGCCCGGCGCAATATTTACACCGACGATGCCGCCGATATTTTTACTGTTGGTTTTGGTTGAACTGATATTAACATTACTTATGCAATTTTCAATCGTACCGAAATTATAGCCGACAATGCTGCCGATAAACTGGCGGCTGGCGGCAGTAATTGTAATCGTTCCGTTAACGGTCAGATTTTTTATAACAGCATCTGCGGCAAGCGCCCCAAACAGCCCCTTACCGGTTGCCGGACCTGTTATGGCATAGGTAATGCTATGACCGTTACCGTCAAACACACCGGAATAGCCGCTCGTTGCATCCGTTGCATACCCGGAGAAGACCGGCGTCACGGTTCCTAAATCAATATCCACATCTAAAATGGCATCGGTGCTTGCACCTGCGGCAACAAATGCGTCAAAATCTTCCTTTGAAGCAATATGCATAACATCCGCCGCCCCGGCAAATACCGCGGGGATAAAGGTCAGCAGCATTGACAATGTCACGATCAATGCCAAGGTTTTTGTAACTACGTTTTTCATGGTTTGCTCCTTTTTAAAAATTTTTCAATTTTTAATGCGTACGCGCAGTTTAACAAGAAAGCGGCTTCGGCGGGCGTAAATTTTTTTAAAAACGAAGAAGGTTTCCTATGAAAAAAGAGCGCAACCCCGGTCGGTTGCACTCTTCGCGCCAAAGCATGTTAAACCACATCTGAAGAAACGGCAGGTATTCTGACTTATGATACATCGGCATAGCCACACAAAGAGCCGCCCTCATAGGATGCAATAATCCCGATCGCGCCCGAACCGGCGCAGGCTCTCTGATTTGTCAAATACAGGAATGGCGGTTGTTCCGGATTCGAACCGGATTCCCTTTTACATCTACTCAGCTAACAACTTTTCAAACCGTATCTTCACAGAAGTATTCAGTTTGTTATATATTACCATATAAAAAAATAAAATGCAAGAGATTTATTTAAATTCTGCATTTTGCGCGTAATCCAAACGTCTGAATTAGCGCAGGAAGAACGTCACACCATCCTGTAGGGACGCCCATTGGGCGTCCGTTGGGGCTTATGCGGATTTCCGGAAAAGAGCCCTTGCGGCATAGCCGCTTCGGTCGGAACTAAAAATATGCCACCGGCATATTTTCTTAACGCTCCGACGGCCGATGGCCGTCCCTACAAGCGTGTGTGCCTGTTTGCACAGCTAAATCAGAAGTTACTGCGGCGCGCGCAGCACCGTAAAAACCTCGTTCAGGCAGCCCAGCGGGCTTTGCTTTTGTAGTTTCTTTACAGTGATATACGGTTTATCTGCGGCGGAGACCATGATCCTGCCCTTCATCGCCGACGCAAGGCGGGTAATGACCTGCATATCGATCTGCTTGACAAACAGCAGCAGATTATCGCTGCGCTGGCTGATCTCATACACGCCGAACGCCGCCGCGGTTTTGCGGATAAGGGAGACGGGGATCAGCCCCTTGACGCTCTCCGGCGGCTCGCGGAACCGGTAGATCAGCTCGTCGATCACGTCGCTCGCGTCGTCATTGTTCTTAATATCCGCAATGCGGCGGTAAATCCCCAGCCGCTGGGGCACGCTTTCAATGTAATCCTCCGGGATATGCGCGTCCAGCTGAATATCGATCAGGCATTCCTTTTCCGCCAGCACGTCGGCGGTTTTCCGCCGCTCTTCGGAATCGTTGGCATTGTCCTTTTGCAGCTCGCTGACCGCCTCGGACAGCAGCCGTAAATACATATCGTAGCCCACAGCCTCCATATGCCCGTGCTGATGCGCGCCGAGGATACTGCCCGCGCCGCGAATCTCCAGATCCCGCATGGCGATCTTGAAGCCGGAGCCGAACTCCGTAAATTCCCGTATCGCATTTAATCTGCGCTGGGAAATATCGCTCAGCTGCTTGCCGCGTACAAAGGTAAAATACGCGCTGGCACGGCGGGCGCTGCGCCCGACTCTGCCCCGCAGCTGGTGCAACTGCGCCAAGCCCATGCGGTCGGCGTTTTCGATGATCAATGTGTTGCAGTTCGGCACGTCCACGCCGGTTTCAATGATCGTGGTGCAGACGAGAATATCGATCTCGCCCTCGATCAGCTGCTGCCAAACCGTGCTGAGTTCCTCCTCGTTCATTTTGCCGTGTCCGATGCCGATACGGGCGTCGGGGACTAATTTCTGTATCGCCGCCGCCTTATCCCGGATATCCTCAACTTTATTATACAAATAGTACACCTGTCCGCCGCGGCGCAGCTCCCGCTCGATCGCCTCGGCGACAATGCCCTCGTCATATTCCACAACATAAGACTGCACCGGCAGACGGTCGCCCGGCGCTTCTTCGATGACGGACATATCCCGAATCCCCGTCATCGCCATATTCAGCGTGCGGGGGATCGGCGTCGCGGACATCGTCAGCACGTCCACGCCGGGAAACGCGGCTTTCAGCTTTTCTTTCTGCCCGACGCCGAACCGCTGTTCCTCGTCGATGATGACAAGCCCCACGTCCTTGAATTTTACATCTTTGGAGATGAGCCGATGGGTGCCGATGATAATATCGATATTGCCGCGCTTCAGCTCCCGCAGTATTTTTTCCTGCTGCTTGGGCGTACGGTAACGGGAGATCATTTCCACATTCACCGGAAAGCCCTCGATGCGCTTCATCACGGTCTGATAATGCTGAAACGCCAAAATGGTGGTGGGCACCAGAATCGCGCACTGCTTGCCGTCGGCAACGCATTTGAACGCCGCCCGCAGCGCCACCTCGGTTTTGCCGAAACCCACGTCGCCGCAGAGCAGCCGATCCATGGGGTGAGGCTGCTCCATATCCCGCTTGATCTCGGCAATGCAGCGCAGCTGGTCGTCGGTCTCGTCATATTCAAACCGCCGTTCAAAGTCGCTCTGCATATCGATGTCCGGCGAAAAGGCGTAGCCCGGCGCGGTCATGCGCTTGGCGTACAGCTCGATCAGCTCGCCCGCCATCTCTCGCACCTGTCCGCGCACACGGGATTTGGTTTTTTCCCAATCCTTGGAGCCGAGACGGTTGATTTTTACATGCTTGTTCTCATCGTCTCTGGGGGCGATATATTTGGATACGAGATCCAGCTGGGTCACCGGCACATACAGCGCGTCGTTGTTGGCGTATTTGATTTTGATATAGTCCTTGACGATACCGCCCGCGTCCATTTTCTGAATGCCGTCAAAGATGCCGATGCCGTGAACGGAATGCACGACGTAATCCCCGCGGTGCAGCTCGTCGACGGAATTGAAACTCTCCCCCGCCTTGTAGCCGCGGTTGGCGCGTTTTTTCTTCGACGCGGCGGCTCTGCCCCTGCCGTAGGTGATAAAATTATACTTTAACGACGGGAAAATGATCCCCGCAGAGACCGACCCCGTCAAAATATTCACGCTGCCCCCAAGAAATTCCGTCGGGATACGCGGATAATACACCGCGTTGACGCCCTCCTCGATCAGCTCCTCGCAAAGGGACTTGGCGGACTTTTCATTGCCCGCAAAGATCACATGGGTCACGCCCTGCGCGACGCCGGGGCGAAGATCGTCCAGCAGCACGGACAGCGACCCCTCCCACGGCGAGGACTGGGTAACGGTCATGGTGACAAGATCCCGCACAGGGGTATCAAATGACCCGCGGGCGAAATTATCCAGATAAAAGGTCGCGCCGTTTTGGAAAATGGTTTTAAGTTCCGCAAAGGACAGCATAAAGCGATCCAAGCCCTTGCACAGCACGCCGTCGGCAAAAAGATTTTTTATATCCTCGCTGTACAGATCAAACGCGCCCTTGAAACGCTCCTTAACGCCTGAGGTCTCGCAGACGAACAATAATTCATTTTTGAAATAATCATAGACCGTGGCGGGCGTTTCATAAGCGACGGAAATATATTTATCCGCGCTGGAAAGCTTCACCCCCGCAGAAAGCAGGTCAATATCCCGGCGGATCGCCTCCCGCGCCTTGACGGCGCCTTTGCCCTTGATCTCCGCCGCAAAGGTCTCCAACCGTTCGATCAACCGTTCGGCGGACGGAAACACCACCTCGGACGCGGGCGTGATCTTGATCGCGTCGATGGGCTCGCCGCGCCGCTGGGTCACGATATCGAAATGCGCGAGGGAGTCGATGGTATCGCCCCAAAATTCCGCGCGCACCGGCGTTTCACAATCCGGTGGGAAAAAATCGAGAATCCCGCCGCGCACGGAAAACTGCCCCGTGCCGTCCACCAGCTCCGTGCGGACGTAATCCGCCCCGATCAGCGCGTCGATGACGTCGTTCAAAACAAATTCGCCGCCGCTTTCCAGCGTAACGGACAGCCGCCGCAGCTCCGACGGAGTGATGGTCAGCTGCGCCGAGGCTTCCGCGCTGCATACACAGACTTCTACACTGCCGTCCAGCACGCCGCCGAGCACGCCCAGCCGCTTATGCTCGAAATCCTTGGACTTGCTCTCGGTGGTGCGGAACGTGAAATCCCGGGCGGGATAGACTGCCGCCCGTACGCCGAACGCGGTGATGTCCCCTGCCGCGCGGTGCGCGGAGGCCTCGTCGGGCATGACAACAAGCGCCCGTTTGCCCGCAGAACGGACAAGGGACGCGATCAAATACGCCTTGGGCGCGGGGGCAAGCCCGATCACCCCTGCGGGAAGAAAGCCGTGCGACAGATCCCGCAGCAGATTTTGAAATTCCGGTGATCGCTCGATCACGCTGGTAAATGCATTCATATGTTTCTCCGAAAAATGGATATAGAAAACGTGTCGCTGTTATTTACTGTATTTATTCATTGCCTCGTCTATATTCCCGCCGACGATCAGCTCCAGCGCCTTTACGCCGGACTGCATCAGAATCTTCAATTCGTCCAACTCGGTTTTGCTGAACGATCCGAGCACATAGTCCTTCAAATCGCTGTCCCTGTCGGCACGGTCACCCACGCCGATCTTGATACGGGGGAAATTATCGCTCGCCAGCTGATAGATGATGCTTTTAATGCCGTTATGACCGCCTGCGCTGCCCTTGCGGCGGATTCGCAGGGTGCCGAAGGGCAGGGAAATATCGTCAAACACGGTGATGACATGCTCCGGCGGGATCTTGTAAAACTTTGCAGCCTCGCCGATCGCGTCGCCGCTTAAATTCATATAGGTCTGCGGCCGTATCACAAGGCAGCGATGCCCGGCAATCATGGTCTCGCCGCAAAGCGCCCGGAATTTCAGACGATCCACAGAAAAACCATATGCATTACAAAGCACATCGATGAATAAAAAACCCGCGTTGTGGCGCGTATATTCGTAGTCCTTGCCCGGATTCCCCAGCCCCGCGACGATATACTCCACAGGACCGTGCACTGGCGCGGACAATGACGGCTGCTCTTTTTTCTTCTTAAAAAATGCCATTGCTTGTTTCCTTTCAAGCGTTTGTTTGATGATTATAACCGTATCGTTTAGTCTAACATATTTTACCGGATAAATCAACATAAAGGTAAATTCTGATTTATCACAGGTCTGTAGGGACGCCCAGTGGGCGTCCGATTCAAAATCCGGTTGCCCCTGAACGGGGCGTGACGGATTTTGAACGAAATAAGTCCGTCAGGTTACGCGCAAAATCAACGGATGCCCAATGGGCATCCCTGTTATGTAAGGTCTCCAGTCAAGGGGCTGAACATAAAGTTAACAGACACTTAACAAACAGACCTGAATGTGTTGAATCAAAGAGCATAGCGG
>JAFVBH010000047.1 GCA_017480115.1 Clostridia bacterium | reverse complement strand
TCATAGCCTTTCCGCTATGCTCTTTGATTCAACACATTCAGGTCTGTTTGTTAAGTGTCTGTTAACTTTATGTTCAGCCCCTTGACTGGAGACCTTACATAACAGGGATGCCCATTGGGCATCCGTTGATTTTGCGCGTAACCCGACGGACTGCGCAGCTAAATCAGAATTTACCTTAAACACCTTGCAAAACCAACCAACTTGGTATATTATATATAGGAATTGCGTTAAGGGACGGATAGCTATGAAAATCAAGGATATTTTACATAACGGAAAAATCAATCTCTCGCTGGAGGTATTCCCGCCCAAGCAGTGGGAAAATATCGAGGCAACGGAGGCGGCAGTCTCCGAAATGGCAAAGCTATCCCCCTCGTTTATAAGCGTCACCTACGGCGCGGGCGGCGGCACCAGCGAATATACCGCGCGCATTGCAAAGCATATCCAAAACGATTGCAATATCACGGCGCTCGCGCACATGACCTGCGTGGGGACAAGCCGTGTGAAAGCGCATCATCTGATGAAAGATCTTTCCGCCTACGGTATTGAAAATATCCTCGCGCTGCGGGGCGATATACCCGCCGGCGGCGAGTATCAGAAAGAATTTCGCTATGCCTGTGAGCTTGCGGAATATATTAAATTCAACAGTGATTTTTGCGTGGGCGGCGCTTGTTATCCGGAGGGGCACCCCGACGCCGCCAGTCTGGACAGCGACATCGACGCTTTGAAGATCAAGGCGGACAGCGGCATGGATTTCTTCACCACGCAGATGTTTTTTGACAATAACATCTACTATCGGTTTTTAAATAAACTGTATCAAAAGGGCGTCAATACCCCGGTGATCACCGGTATCATGCCCATGACCAACGCCGCCCAGCTCAAGCGCACAATCAAGCTCAGCGGCTCTGCGATCCCCGCGCGTTTTCGCGCCATTGTAGATAAATTCGGCGACGATCCCGCGTCGATGCGGCAGGCAGGCATCATCTTCGCCACAGAACAAATTGTGGATCTGATCGCCAACGGCGTGCAGAATATTCATATTTACTCCATGAACAAGCCATACGTCGCGTCTGCGATTTGGCGCAATCTTTCGGAGATCATCAAATGAACGAAAAGAATATTCGCAGATATTTAAGAATTACCGGCGAGCCGGACGACGCGACCGCCCGGCTTATCCGCGAATGTATGGAGGAAGCGGCGCACACCATGACGCCAAAGCGTATTTTCCGCATTTATGATATGGAAATGCGCGAGGACGGCGTTTTGATCGGCGACACTTTTTTTGAAGGCACACAAATCGCCAAGCGGCTGCAAGATTTTGATAAGTGCGCGCTGATGGCGGTAACGCTGGGCGTTCCCTGCGATACGCTGATCCGCAAATACTCCGTTTCCCGCCCGTCGAAAGCGGCGGTCATGCAGGCGGTATTGGCGGATATGACCGAGGATATTTGTGACCGGACGGAGGCGGATATTCGCCTCACGCCCCCCGGATATACGGTCGGTCAGCGGTTCAGCCCCGGTTATCCCGGTCTGCCGCTGGAATTTCAGAAAAAAATATTTGCGATGCTGGACATATCCAAACGCATCGGCATTACGCTGACGGCCACCGATCTGATGTTGCCGTCAAAATCCGTCACCGCTTTTGCGGGGCTGAAGGAGAATGGAACATGCGAGATATAAGAGAACAGCTGGGAAAAGAGATCCTTTTTTTTGACGGCGCGATGGGCACGATGCTCCAGCGCGCGGGTTTAAAAAGCGGTGAACTGCCGGAGCTGCTGAATCTTCGGTCCCCGGAAATCATATATGACATTCACAAGGCGTATCTGGACGCAGGCTGCCACGTGATCAGCACCAACACGTTCGGCGCCAACCGCTTAAAATTTGACAACGTCCCGGAGATCATCAACGCGGCGCTGGACACCGCGCGGCGCGCGGCGGACGCGTACAACGCCTATGTGGCGCTGGACATTGGACCCACGGGGAAATTATTAAAACCGTTGGGCGAGTTGGAATTTGAGGACGCGTATGCGTTATTTGCCGAGCAGGTCCAAGCGGGCAAAGATAAGGCGGATCTGATCCTGATCGAGACCATGGGCGATCTTTATGAGATCAAGGCGGCGGTGCTGGCGGCAAAGGAAAATTCCGATCTGCCGGTATTTGTCACCATGATTTTCAGCGATAACGGCAGACTGCTGACCGGTGCGGACGCAACCACGGCGGCGATCACGCTGGAGGCGCTGGGAGTGGACGCGCTGGGTCTGAACTGCGGCTTCGGTCCCGATGCGATGCTGCCCCTGACCAAAGAACTGGCGGCGGCGACCGATCTTCCGCTGATCGTCAACCCCAACGCGGGGCTGCCTGAGGTCGTCAACGGCAAGACCGTTTATAACGTGCTGCCTGCGGCGTTTGCGGAGAAAATGACCGAGATCGTCGCTGCCGGCGCATGGGTCGTCGGCGGCTGCTGCGGCACCACGCCGGAGCATATTGCCGCTGAGGTCGCAGCATGCAAACAGCTTGTCCCCGTGCAACGAACGATACCCCCCTTTACAGCCATCACTTCTTATTCCCAAGCGGCGATTTTTAACAAAAAAACACTGATCATCGGCGAGCGCATCAATCCCACGGGCAAAAAACGCTTCAAGGAAGCTCTGCGCACCAAGGATATGAATTATATTATCAACGAGGGGATTTCACAGGCAGATAAGGGCGCGGATATTTTGGACGTTAACGTCGGCTTGCCCGAAATCGACGAAACGCACATGCTACTGGACGCGGTCAAGGGACTGCAGGCGGTCACAGACACACCCTTACAGTTGGATACCACCGATCCAAAAGCGCTGGAGACTGCACTGCGCGCCTATAACGGCAAAGCGATGATCAACTCCGTTAACGGCAAGCCGGAAAGTATGAATACGGTGTTTCCATTGGCAAAAAAATACGGCGGCGTTATTGTCGCGCTCCTGCTGGACGAAAACGGTATTCCCGCAACAAGCGAGGGCAGACTCGCCGTGGCGGATAAAATCATCAATCGCGCCGCAGAATACGGCATTTCTGCCTCGGAGCTGGTATTTGACCCGCTGGCAATGACCATCAGCACCGATGAAAATGCCGCGCTGATTACCCTTGATACCGTGCGGGCGTTGCACAGCAAAGGTCTGAAAACCGTGCTGGGCGTTTCCAATATCTCCTTTGGTCTGCCCGGCAGGGAAACGATCACGGCGGAATTTTTTGTTCTTGCCATGCAGGCGGGGCTGTCCGCCGGCATCGTGAATCCGAACAGCGCGAGGCTGATGAGCGCCTACCGGGCGTATAACGCACTGTGCGGACTGGACCCGTCCTTTACCGCGTACATTGCGTCAGAGGCGGTAAATCCGATCAATCAGACGCCTGCCGCGCAGAACGAAAAATCCCTTTATGAATGCATTTTAAAAGGACTGACGGAGGAAGCCGCCGCGCGGGCAAAACAGGATCTAAAAACGAAAGATCCGCTTGCAATCATCGATAACGACATCATCGGTGCGCTGAACGCCGCAGGTCAAAAATTTGAGAACAAAACGCTGTTCCTGCCGCAGCTGCTGATGTGCGCGGAAGCATCCAAAGCGGTCTTTGATGTGATCAAAGCCACCATTCCCAGAGAGAACAGCGCCTCTAAGGGCAAAATTGTGATCTGCACTGTCAAAAACGATATTCACGACATCGGCAAAAACATTGTCCGCACGCTGCTGGAAAACTACGGTTACGACGTGATCGATTTAGGAAAAGACGTAGAACCGTCCCTTGTGGCGGAAACAGTGGTACAAAACAGTATTAAGCTGGTGGGGCTGAGCGCGCTGATGACCACCACTGTCCCGTTCATGGAAGAAACGGTCAAGGCGGTACGCGCAGTCGCTCCTGATTGCAAGATCATGGTGGGCGGCGCGGTACTCACACAAAAATATTCAGATATGATCGGCGCGGATTCCTATTCCAAGGACGCGATGGGCGCGGTACGTTACGCACAATCGGTATTTGGGAATTAAGACAAAAGATCGGAGCATCTGCAATGTCAGTTGAAAAAGTAAGAGAATATTTAAAACCCTATGGCATGGACAGCCGCATACTGGAATTTGACGTTTCCTCCGCGACGGTGGAGCTGGCGGCGCAAGCGCTGGGCTGCGAGGGCGCAAGAATCGCAAAAAGTATTACATTTAAGGTCGGCGACAGCGCGGTCATGGTTGTCACCGCCGGGGATACCAAGATCGACAACGCAAAGTATAAGGCGTTTTTCGGCACCAAGGCAAAAATGCTCACGGCGGGCGAAGTGCTTGATCTTGTCGGACATGCGGTCGGCGGCGTATGCCCCTTTGCGGTCAACGACGGGGTCAAGGTGTATTTGGACGAATCATTAAAACGCTTCTCCACCGTATTTCCCGCCTGCGGCAGCTCCAACAGCGCCATCGAGCTGACAATGCCGGAACTGGAACGCTGCTCCGGATATATCGCTTGGATCGACGTTTGCAAGCTTAGATAAAAACAACCCGCAACGAACTTACGCACTACGCATTACACATTAAAAAATCTCCGGGGCGAAAGGCAGAGAGCCATAAGGAAACATAAACAAAAATGGCCTCTGCCGGGTAAACGGAAAACGAAAAACGCTATGTGAATGATTAATCCATTTATGCAGCGTTTTTTCTTTGTGCCTTTTTCAATTTTCAGCGTTCTTTGAACGCGCAGCCGTCAATAAAGTTGACGATCTCAGGGATTTTGAAAAATGTCACCAACAAGCATTTTTGCAGAGTGAACCAACTTGCAAATTTGTGCAATAGCTTGGGAAGCAATGATGTAAAAGGGAGCGACAAGCTCTCTCAGCGTATATGAAAGCATTGTGTTGGTGATGCCGAGGAGGTCTTTTTAAGCTGACCGAAACGGACAAGATTATAAATGCAGAATTTGTAAAGCACTTGCGTTTTCCATTTCCCTTGGTATCAAATTGCGTACTATGTACGGAATTTCTGCGTGCTTGATTTATTTTCTGGATACAGTATAATATAAATACCAAAAGTCAAACGGGGAAAACTCCGAGACGATAGTAAATCATTTTAAGCGGCTCGGGCTGCATGTAACATGGGAGCTGAATCCCGGCAATCACTTCAAGGATGCCACTCTTAGAAGTGCAAAGGGAATCAAAGCAATTTTGGAATAAAGACGATATATGAAACCATAAAAGAAAGGCGGAAGATTGCGTATGGAAGATAACAGAACTGCCCCGAAGAACATCATTGTGCGGGGCGCAAAGGTACATAATCTTAAAAATGTCGATGTGGATATTCCTCTTGGCAAGCTGGTCGCTATTGCAGGCGTTTCCGGCTCCGGAAAGTCATCGTTGGCACTGGGAACGTTGTATGCGGAGGGGTCAAGACGGTATCTGGAGGCACTCTCCACATATACCCGCCGCCGCATCACGCAGGCAAGCAGAGCCGAGGTGGATGATATCCGCCATGTTCCCGCAGCCCTTGCTCTGCACCAGCGTCCGGGGATTCCGGGTGTCCGCAGTACTTTCGGTACGGCATCGGAACTGCTGAACAGTCTCCGGCTGATGTTCTCCCGCCTTGGCAGTCATTGCTGTCCCAACGGGCATCCCTGTCCGCCGAGTATGGCTGTGGCGCTGATGTTGCCTACAAAATGCCCTGTCTGCGGCGTGGAGTTTTATGGCCCCGGCGCGGAGGCGATGGCTTTCAATTCGGAAGGCGCCTGCCCGACCTGCTCCGGCACAGGCGTTGTACGCACTGTAAATGAAGCTGCGCTTGTACCGGACGATTCATTGACGATTGACGAGGGCGCGGTTGCCCCCTGGCAAAGTCTGATGTGGTCGCTTATGAAGGATATCGCCCGTGAGATGGGCGTGCGCACGGATGTACCGTTCCGTGATCTGACCCCGGAAGAAAAGGAGATCGTCTATCATGGTCCCGCCGAAAAGCGTCATATCTTCTATGTGAATGAAAAGACCAATGTGGCGGCGGAGATGGACTTCACTTATTACAGCGCGGTTTATTCTGTTGAAAACGCACTGTCCAAGGTGAAGGACGAAAAGGGCATGAAACGCGTGGAAAAATTCCTCCATGAAGCCGCCTGCCCGGACTGCGGAGGCTCAAGGCTCTCCGCAAAGGTGCGTTCCACGCATCTTGCGGGTAAGAACCTGGCGGAGGCAACTGCCATGACGCTTTCGGAGCTGCTCCCTTGGGTGAAGTCCGTTCCGGGAACGCTGCCGGAGGAAATGCGTCCGATGGCGGAGAGCATCATACAGTCGTTTCTGGACAATGCAAAGAGATTAAACGACCTCGGTCTTGGCTATCTTTCCCTCGACCGTGCCAGCAGCACGCTTTCCACCGGAGAGCGTCAGCGGGTGCAGCTTGCCCGCGCCGTCCGCAACGAGACGACGGGCGTTCTTTATGTGCTGGATGAGCCGAGTATCGGACTTCATCCGTCCAATATCGACGGGCTGATGGAAGTGGTGGATTCTCTCATTGCAGACGGTAACTCTGTTGTGCTGGTGGATCACGATGTCCGCGTACTCAAACGCGCCGACCATATGATCGAGCTGGGACCGCTGGCAGGAAGCAAGGGCGGTACCATCCTGACGCAGGGAAGCATCGCAGAGGTTTCCGCTTCCGATAGTTCCAAAATCGCGCCGTTTCTGTCGTATACAGGCAATATGAAAATACGAAAACGTGCGGAAGCTGCGGAAGTATTCAGGCTTGGCACGATCCGCATGGAAACTGCGCCGATCCATACCGTGCGTGCGCTGTCCGTAGAGATTCCCAAGGGGAGACTTACCGCTGTGACCGGAGTTTCCGGCTCCGGTAAAACGACGATGGTGCTGGAAAGCCTGATCCCCGGACTTTCAGCGTACTGTGCAGGAGAAAAGCTGCCGTTCCCGGTGGGGAGTATTGAGGCTGAGGGTATCCATCGCGCCAATCTGATTGACGCTTCGCCCATTGGCATCAATATTCGCTCCACGGTGGCAACCTACAGCGGGATTTCAGATGATCTCCGCAAGCTGTATGCGGGGACGGACACGGCGAAAGGAAAGAAGCTGAAAGCGGGAGACTTTTCCTATAACACAGGTTCGCTGCGCTGTCCGACCTGTGACGGAACGGGACAGATATCGCTTGACGTGCAGTTCCTTCCGGATGTGACGATTACCTGTCCCGACTGCGGCGGCAAACGCTACGGCGCGAATGCAGAGCGGATCCTTTGGACGCCGAAGAAGTCAGAGCGGTCGTATACGCTGCCGGAACTGATGGCGATGACGGTGGACGATGCGCTGGAGGTGTTCACGGGGAATAAGAAGATTTACAATAAGCTGCTGGTTCTGCATGACCTTGGCTTAGGATATCTTACCCTCGGCGAAGATACACCGGCGCTTTCCGGCGGCGAGGCGCAGCGGTTGAAGCTGGCGAGTGAAATGAACAAAACGCAGGAGGATTCCGTGTTCGTGTTTGACGAGCCGACCATCGGTCTGCACCCGTTGGACGTTCAGGTTCTTTTGAGCGTTTTTGACCGTCTGGTGGAAGCAGGCGCGACCGTCATCGTGATCGAGCATGACTTGGATGTGATTGCCAATGCTGACTATGTGATAGACATGGGCCCCGGCGGCGGCGAGCAGGGCGGGCGCATCATTGCCTGCGGTACGCCGGAGGCAATCAAAAAATCCGATGAAAGCATTACCGGGCGATATTTATAAGAAACGTTAAAAAATGAAAAGCTCCCGATCATTGGCTTTATAACCGTCGATCGGGAGCTATTGACGTTATGGTATCATCCATCGTACTATGTTCCAAAAAACTGCGTACTTGATTTTGTAAATAGATATGGTATAATTATTGTACTTAAAAACAAAAGTTTCTTTCGATAATTATGTCCGAGGAGGTGAGACAATGGAGCTGTCGGAGCTGGTCGCTTATGCCGAACAAAAATATCAAATCAAAGAGCAGCATAAGTGGACGGATTTTCCCGGATTCTCCGTGCTCTGCCACCCGCAGACGGGCAAATGGGTCGCCCTTTTCATGCGGCAATGGGATACAGACACGGGTACTGAAATAGAGCGTTGCGATCTCAAATGCGGAAAACAAAGCCTCCTTGAATTAAAAAAGCCGTATCTGTCCGCCCCTATACGAATGCGAGGGCAAAAGTGGATAAGCATAGCCTTTGATAAGGAAACAGAGCCGGAGGTAATCTTCAAGCTTTTTGACAGAGCGATCACCTCCGGGGAGCAGCGCGGCTATACCATTGTTTTAGATACGCCGTCATCCCCGGCGGCAATCACATATCAAGACACTGCGTTGCCCTTTTTCGGCAGCGCATATATACCCGAGAAGGAAGTCCTCCCGGAGCGGCTGCGTCAGATGCGTCGTCTGTTTGAATATGGCAGGGAGTCGGCGTACGACAGAGCGAAAAACTTCTATCGGCAGGGAATGTTTATGCAGGATTATGAGGACGATGCTCCTTGGTCAGGCGATTTTGTCTGTTACTTTCCGACGTATCACGATCTGACCACAAAGCAGCTCCGGGGCTATTTTTCCTGGCGCTCTCATATACGGCGGGGCGATTATCTTCCGATTGCGACCTCTGCCGCCTATATCTACGTTTATGAACTCCTAAATGGAATCGGGGCTGCTTCGCCGGAGGACAGTCTGCAAAAGCTGAAAGCGTTTGAAAGCGGCTTCATCGATTCCGGTATTGGCGATGCGCGTATGCGGCAAAATCTGCGGCGCTGGATGCCGGAATTTGCCGTGACGCAGAATTTGCCGCCCGAGATCGCACGGCAGTACGCCGATCCTGAATTGCTGGAACGAGACACATCTCTTGCGATCCTGCAAAGACCGGAAGGCTATTCGGATGAAGAAGTGTTTTCTGCCCTGTGTATGTTCAGCGGGAAAAAGCTGACCGTGTCGCCTGTTGTGGCAACAGATTCTGACAGAGGCAAGCATTTGTTTTGTGAAGCATGGCGGTCTGCGGCAGCGCACTATCGCTACAAAGAAAAAGACCTGTTTACACTGTGCTTCGGCGGGCGAATGACCCGCCGATGGTATCCGCTTGCGAATGCAGTTTACTTTCAGCAAAATCGACCAAATGATGTGGATTATTCGCTGGATGCGTCCCGCAGCTACCATTGCCGCAGCGGCGTCTGGCAGGTTAAGGCTTATGAAAAACTGTATTTTGACCGGAACAAATTTCAGGGGTTCCTACATGAAACGGATCTGCGGCTGCGCCGTTATCTGAAAACCGGCCGCTACCTTCGAGAAAGACCGGAGGACGCGTGGGCAATCCCGTATATCGACGCGGTGATCGAGGCGGACAGGCGCGCCGCGCTTGAGGCGGAAAGACCGAAGATCACCATTGATCTGTCCGGCCTTGAGCAAATCCGTAAGGATGCCCGGACGACGCGGGACAGTCTTTTGACTGAGGAAGAACTTGCAGAAATGGAAGACGATGAAGATACATCCGGCTCTTACACTGACAGCCATACGGAAGGCAATCTGCCGGATGTCCCGCTGGATTCCATACAGATTCAGATTCTCCGCGCACTTTTGCATGGCGATTCTGTCGGGAAGCTGATTCGGGAGAATCACCTGACGCCATCTCTTGTTGCGGACAGGATCAATGAGGCGCTGTTTGACGAGATCGGAGATACCGTCCTCTTGTGCGAGGATGATGAGCTTTCTCTTGTAGAGGACTATAAAGAAGAACTTGAGCGAATACTTGGAGGCACACAACCATGATTGACAATAAAAAAGTACCTAAGCGGATTGCGCAGACGGTTCTTAATTCCCTGAAAGGCGGCGTGGTACCGCGCATCGGACTGCCGTATATCACGGTAGGCCGGAAAAATGAGATTGAGGCGCTGCTTCACGATGTAGTCATTATCTCGGAGGGCGGCGCGTCCTTCCGCTTTATCGTCGGGCGCTATGGCAGCGGCAAGAGCTTCCTGTTGCAGACGATCCGCAACTATGTGATGGATCGGGGCTTTATCGTGGCGGACGCCGACCTCTCCCCGGAGCGACGCTTGCAGGGCACGCGCGGGCAGGGGCTTGCCACCTATCGTGAGCTGATCTCCAACCTCTCCACAAAAACCAAGCCAGAGGGCGGCGCTTTAACGCTGGTGCTGGATCGCTGGATCAGCGCAGTGCAGAGCGAGGCGGTACAGGAGACGGGACTTGCGCCGGGCGACCCCGCGCTTGCAGCCGCCACGGACAGAAAAATCTATGCGGTAACGTCCTCCGTCAGCGAGCTGGTACACGGCTTTGAGTTCGCTAAGCTCCTCTCTTCCTACTATCACGCCTATGTGAACGGCGACGATGAGACGAAGGCAAAGGTTGTGCGTTGGTTTCGCGGAGAATACGCCTTGAAAAGCGAGGCCAAGGAAGCGCTGGGCGTTAACATGATCATTACGGACGACGACTGGTATGATTATCTGAAGCTCTTCGCCGTCTTCTTCCGGCTGGCGGGCTATGCGGGCATGATGATAATGATCGACGAGCTGGTGAACATTTATAAAATTCCCAATTCCATTACCCGCCAGTATAACTACGAAAAGATGCTGACGATGTACAATGACACGCTGCAGGGCAAAGCGAAATATCTCGGCATCATTATGGGCGCGACGCCGCAGGCGCTGGAGGACAAGCGGCGTGGGATCTACAGCTATGAAGCGCTGCGCTCCCGTTTGGCGGAGGGGCGGTTCTCCAAGCCCGGCGCAAGGGATCTGCTTGCCCCGGTCATTCGGCTGGAGCCTTTGACGGCGGAGGAAATGCTGGTGCTGTGTGAAAAGCTGGCGGATATGCACGCGGGGCTTTACGGCTATGAGCGCCGGATCAACACAGGCGATTTTGTGAACTTTATCAAGATCGAATACGGGCGCATCGGCGCGGATCAAAACATCACGCCGCGTGAGGTCATTCGGGATTTCATCGAACTGCTTGACCTCCTGTATCAGAACCCGAACATGCGTATTGCAGAGTTATTGGAGTCAGATGAATTTTCTTATGCGAAATCGGAAGCGGTTTCCGATGAGACAGAGACGGGCTTTGTGGAGTTTACGATATGAACATATTTGAGCGATACGCGCCTTTTATTCAGGATTATATTTACCGCTCCGGCTGGCGGAGCCTGCGGGGCGTGCAGAATGCGGCGGGCGACGCCATCTTCGGCACCGATGAAAACGTACTGCTGACGGCTTCCACTGCGTCGGGAAAGACCGAAGCAGCGTTCTTCCCGATTCTGACGCTGCTGGATGAAAATCCGTCAAAAACGGTGGGTGTGCTGTATATTGCGCCGCTCAAGGCGCTCATCAACGATCAGTTCGGGCGGCTGAACGAGCTGTGCGAGGAAGAGGGGATTCCGGTTACCCGCTGGCACGGCGACGCGGCGCAGTCGAAGAAACGGAAGCTTCTCAAAAAGCCCTCCGGCATTTTGCAGATCACGCCGGAGTCGCTGGAATCGCTGATGATAGGCAAGCACATGGAAATTCCGTCGCTGTTCGGCGACCTGCGCTTCATTGTGATCGATGAGATTCACTCCCTGCTGCGGGCGGACCGGGGCTTACAGACCTTCTGTCTCATCGAGCGGCTGTGCAAGCTGGCAGGCTGTGACCCGCGTCGGGTTGGGCTTTCCGCCACCATCGGCAATCCCGAAGCGGCGGGTCAGTTCCTTGCGGCGGGCAGCGGCAGAGGGACGGTGATCCCGAAATTTGACGGCGGGAAAGAGGTCTGGCGGCTCTCCATGGAGCATTTTTACAACACCGCACCACAGGCCGATGCGGGTAAGGAAATCGCCGTGGAAACTCCGCTTTTGGAACCCCCCACGGATACCGCGCCCAAGGCCGCCGATCCGGGGATCGGCTATATTTTTGAGCATACGCAGGGCAAAAAGTGCCTTGTGTTTACCAATTCCCGCGAGGAATGCGAGGCTGTCTGCCAGAATCTGCGGCAGTATTGCGAGGCGAATCATGAACCCGACCGTTTCCTGATTCACCACGGCAACCTCTCTGCGTCTTATCGAGAAAGCGCCGAGGAGGAGATGAAAGACGACGATTCCCTCATGTCCGTCTGCGCCACCGCCACACTGGAGCTTGGCATTGACGTCGGCAGACTGGAGCGCGCCTTTCAAATTGATGCGCCCTTTACGGTCTCCGGCTTTTTGCAGCGCATGGGGCGGACGGGACGGCGGGGCGACCCCTCGGAGATGTGGTTCGTCATGCGGGAAGAGCATCAGGAAGCCCGCGCCATGCTGCCGGACAGCATTCCCTGGTATCTGATTCAGGGCATTGCGCTGGTGCAGCTCTATATCGAAGAGCGCTTCGTGGAGCCGCCGAGAACGGAGAGACTTCCATACAGTCTGTTATACCACCAAACAATGAGTACGCTGGCGTCCTGCGGCGAGATGACGCCGGGAGAGCTGGCGTCCCGTGTGCTGACATTAAGCTGTTTTCACCGCATCACGCAGGAAGATTACCGGCTTTTGCTCCGTCACCTGATAGAGATCGACCATATTAACCGCACGGAAAACGGCGGTTTGATCGTCGGTCTTGCCGGAGAGCGGATCGTCAACAACTATAAGTTCTACGCGGTGTTTCAGGAAAACATCGAATACACCGTTCGCGCAGGTTCCGAGCAGCTCGGCACGATCGTCAAACCGCCCCCGATCGGGGACAAAATCGCCATTGCGGGCCGTGTTTGGGTCGTGGAGGAAGTGGATCACAAGCGCAGAGACGTTTACTGTACGCTTGTCAAGGGCAATATTCCCGCCTATTTCGGCGACGTGGCGGGCGATATCCACACGCGCATCTTAGAGCGTATGTACGGCGTTCTTAATGAGGATAAACCGTATCCCTATCTGATGTCTCACGCGGTATGCCGTTTGCGTGACGCAAGAGAAACTTTCCGAAAGTCCCTGATGTCGGAGCGGCCGCTCGTTCACTTAGGCGGCAAGATGTGGGCGCTGTTCCCGTGGCTGGGGAGCTATGCGTTTCTTGCAATGGAACGGTTTCTGAAACTCCGCTGCGGACAGCGGCTGGGGCTCAAGGGACTCAATTCCTCACGCCCGTACTATATACAGTTTACCATGCAGGCGAGCGAGGCGGAATTTTACGAGATCGTTCGAGAAGAAGCAGAAAAGGAGTTTGACCCGCTGGAACTGGTGTACCCGAAGGAAGTGCCGGTATTTGAAAAATACGACGAATACGTCCCGGAAGAACTTGTCCGCAAGGGCTTTGCCTATGGCGTACTGGATGCAGACGGCATGAAGCATCGAGTGCTGACATGGAATCAATACGGAGGAACGCAGGATGAAAAATGAGAACAGCGCTTATATGAGCTACGAGGAATACCTCGTAAACATAAAGAAGGGCATCGTGACGGCGGACGGCAACTGTCCGGTTACGCCGCTTTTGGTCATGCTGCAAGGACGATGGAAATCCCAGATCATGTACGAGATGTGCATATATGATACGGTGCGCTTCGGGCAGTTAAAGAAAGACCTTCCCGGCATTACCAATACCATGCTGACCAAAGCCCTGCGAGAGCTGGAGGAGGACGGACTCATCAGCCGGGAGCAGTTCAACGAGATTCCGCCCCATGTGGAATACTCTTTGACGCAAATGGGTCGGGATTTGCTTCCCGTATTCTACGCGATTATGAACTGGGGTTTTCATCACGAGAAGGAACTCTACGGCAGAGAATAAGGTGACTCCGAATGCACGATCTCTGGAATCCGTGGCACGGCTGCAAAAAGTGCAGCGAGGGTTGCCAAAACTGTTATATGTATTATCTGGACGCTCTGCGGGACAAGGACGGCGGCGATATTTACCGCACCAAGGCAGGGTTTCGTTACCCGCTTTCAAAAGACCGCAGCGGTCAATACAAGGTGAAAAGCGGAGAAATGCTACGAGTATGTATGACATCGGATTTCTTTTTGGAAGAAGCCGACCAGTGGCGCGATGAAGCGTGGGAAATCATGCAACAGCGCCCGGATATCAAATTTTTTCTGCTGACCAAACGTCCTGAACGAGTTGCGGATCACTTGCCATGGAACTGGGGTGACGGTTGGGATAATGTGATGTTCAATGTCACTTGTGAAAACCAACGCCGCGCCGATGAGCGCATCCCGATTCTGCTGGAACTGCCGTTCAAGCACAAAGGCATTATGTGCGCACCATTTATCGGTCCTGTTACTATAGCAGAATATCTGCCTGCCGGTCAGATCGAACAGGTTCTCTGTGACGGAGAAAACTACGGCGGCGCCCGTCCCTGTCATTATGAATGGGTGAAAGCATTACATGATGAATGCACAGCGTATAACGTCACCTTCGTGTTCTGCGGTACCGGTCGCAGATTCGTGAAGGACGGCAAGACATATAAACTGGAAGGCAGTTTACAAAGTGAGCAGGCATATAAATCCGGTCTAAGCTTTCAGGCAAAGCCAATGGTATGGAAACTGACTGATGGCTGGGGCTATCCGCTGAAAGATAATCAATTGTATAAGCCCTATTTCGGAGAGCGATGTCAGTCTTGCGGAATGCGGCTAACCTGTAATGGGTGCAGCAGATGCGGTAAATGTTCATAATTAACACTCGGGATTTATGAAAGCTCTTATATTGAATCGGAAAACGGCGGAACGAAAAAATGTGGTTCGTATGAAAGGTTTTTTTCTATACAAAAACATTATGTAATCGGGCAGAAATAGGGGTATTTCGACCTTATACAGTATAAAAAATTGAGTGAACTCCCGAAAAAGCGCCTCATAGGTGAAATGAATAATAGAGAGATATTGGAATCCAGCTTTCAGCATTGACGCAGCTGGCGAGCAGATCATGTACCTTAGTAGTTATATATTTATAATAAACACACTGTCAACGGCTTTCATTATTTTAAAATAAAACCCGGAAAAATATCAAAACAGCAAAAAGCAGAGAAATTCAAGCGAATTTCTCTGCTTTTTAGTGTCTGAATAGAATCAATTATTCAAGTAGTAGGTACATAATGATAAGATCGCGATACGTGCCGTCTTTCATTAAAAAGCCGTTGGAAACTGCACCGATCCGCTGAAAGCCGAGGGATTCATAAATATGCAGCGCGGGGGCGTTGTCCGCAACAACGGCGTTGAACTGCATACCCTTGAATCCGCAGTCTTTCGCCTGTTGTATGCAGTGCGCAACCAACGGTTTGCCGAGATGCTGCCCGCGGAACTCCCTACGCATGGCAAAGGACGCGTTCGCAACATGCGCCCGCCTGCCCTCGTCGTTGGGGTGCAGGATATAGAAGCCCGCAACAACACCGTCAACCGTAATACAAGTGACCGCAGTCTGCTTTGCCAGAAAATCCGCAAATTCACGTTCCGTAAACGGCTCGATCCTCGCAAACTCTCTGCCGTCGTTTAACACATCGTTCCATATCATCGTCAGCAGGGACACGTCCCCCTGCTGATATGCGCGAAAAAAATAAACCATAAGCACAACTCCTCTACCAATAAAAAACTGCCGTTAAAAACGACAGCTTAAATATATTAATCAATCCGCAAACGATTTTTTTACACGACCACGACGCGATCGATGCACACCTGTGCGGTCAACCCGGCGGACATGTACGGATTGACCAGCAAAACCAAAAGGATACGAAGTTACTGTGACCATATGATTCCTCGTTTTAAAAATCTCATGGTTACTCAACTTTGCAATAGAAGCATCTGTCCGGTTCTGTGCAACGATAAGCATATCTAATCTACGATTGTACTTTTCAATGTCTGCGGTAAGCTCTAATATCTGACGTTTAAGTTCATATTCTGGTTCCAATGCATCATATTCCTTGCGAACTTGAGGGTCTTTTAAAGACTCAGCAAGAAAATCATCAAAATTTGTCATACCGTCACACCTCCCTATCTAGAAAATCTGCGCGATAGCGCCTTGCACGATCAATCTGTAAATGCGGCGTTTGCTGTTGCTTTTTTATAAAACCATTTGTAAGAATAATCCGCTGTCCTTCATAAAAAAAGTATAGGATACGCGAGATATCAGAAGAAAATACTGTGCGAAGTTCAAAAATACCATCACCAAGCGACCGAGATAAAGGTAACCGGGCATTAGGACCAAATGCACGTAACAAATTAAGATCATGAAGAGTTTTGGCTTTTAATTTCGCCGGTAATCCCTCGATAAAAACCTTTGCAGGCTCTTCACCATTTTCCTTTTCATAAAACAGAATTTCATACAAGGGCATCATATCAACTCCGCTTTTTGACTGTATAACAATTATATACAAAATAAGACAAAAAGTCAAGAAAAATGCCCAATACTACTATATGCAATAAAATCAAATATAACACAAAAGACTTCGCGAGGCGAAGTCTTTTCATGATGTCAAGCACCCTCAAAACTGAACAAAGGAGAAAGCGAAGAGAGAAACAAAGGATTGGTCAAGCCCTCGACCTATTAGTACAGCTTAGCACACATGTCACCATGCTTACACACGCTGCCTATCAACCTCATAGTCCATAAGGGGT
>JAFVBH010000046.1 GCA_017480115.1 Clostridia bacterium | reverse complement strand
TTCTTGTTCGTCGTTGTTTAATTTTCAAGGTTCGACTTCGCTCTCTTCAAGAGCGCCTTAGTATTCTATCACACCGCCGGCCTTCTTGTCAAGAGCTTTTTTAAATTTTTTTCGGAATCCTTCGCTTTCGCTCCGTCTCCCGCGCGCCTCTCTCAAAGCGCTTGTGTATCATAGCACAGAGATTGCGCAAAGTCAAGGATTTTATTCAACTTTTTTCGTGTTTTATCCACGCCGCCGCGTGTTTTCACAAGATATCCCCATCATTTCGACAGGATACGCAAGATATAGTTTCGTTAGTACGTATGATTTTTTGATCGGAAACAGCAGCTTTTGCTTTTTCAATATCAATAGAAAAATATTGCGCAATTTCCAGTTCTGCAAGCGGGTATAATACAAACGCTCTGTTTAACATTTCCTTATGCGGCACCGTCAGTTCCTCTGTTTGCAGCGTAACGCCCTCATATAACAGCACGTCAATATCAATCACCCGGGGCGCATATTGAAACGTCCGCACCCTGCCAAGCGCGGCTTCGATCCCAAGACAGGCGCCAAGCAGCGCGTTGGGCGACAGATCGGTATTGACGGAAACGCATATATTATAGAAATTTTCCTGCGCGGTATAGCCCCACGGGGCTGTTTCATAAACTGCGGAAACCGCATCGATCTCGGTATGCGGCAGCAGGGAAAGCGCCGTTACGGCGTCGTTCAAATGCCGCAGTCGGTCGCCGATATTAGTTCCCAGCCCTAAAACAACTTTTTTCATCGCATCTCCTCTGCCTCTCCGGTGATCTGCACCGCAACATACTGAAATTTCGCATCAATCGGCGCTTCGGGCTTTTTCACGGTTACGGTGATTTTTTTCACGGCGGGATATGCGCGCAGCACCGCATCGATCACGGCGCCGGCGGCGCGCTCGATCAGATCGTATTTATCCAAAGTAAATGCGTCGGTTACAGTCTTGATGATCTCGGAATAGCTTACGGTATCGCCCAGCGCATCGGAGCGCGCGGCTGCGGACAGATCCACCGTCAGTTCAGCGTCCAATATAAAAGGCTGTCCGTTTTCTTTTTCAAAAGCATGCACGCCGTGAAAGGCAAAAATCTCCAGCCCTTTTATGATGATTTTATCCATGCGGTTCACCTTCTGTAAATCGCGTCCGCCGTTCTGACCGCCTGCATGCAGCCCGCCACGTCATGCACGCGAATCATATCCGCGCCCTTTTGTATCGAGATCACTCCGGCGGCGGCGGTGGCAACATCCCGTTTATCCGCTTCTTTGATCCCTGCAACGTCGCCTAAAAACCGTTTCCTTGACGGCGCGGACAACAGACAGACGCCGTCGCGCTTGAGCGTATCCAAATGCTGCAATATATCCAAATTATCCTGCGTGTTCTTTGAAAAACCAAAGCCCGGGTCAAGACAAATCTGCGCAGCGTCGATCCCCGCGGCGGTCAACTGCTCCAGCATCTGCGTAAAAAAAGCGTCAATGTCCGCGCATACGCCGTTCGGATAGACCATATCCGTCCCGGCTTCCGCCAGCGGCGCGTGCATTACGATGTAGCCGCAGCCGTTGGCGCGTACCAGCTCCGCCATGGCGGGATTGTATTTCCCGCTGACGTCGTTGATGATCGCAGCGCCGCAGTCGAGCGCGTATGCCGCCGTCTTGACGTTAAACGTGTCCACTGATACCGGCACAGACAGCCGGTCGCACAGCGCGGGCAGGCAGGACAGCCGCTCGATCTCCTCCTCGACGGTGATGCGCACGCTGCCCGGACGGGTAGACCATGCGCCGACGTCGATAATGTCCGCGCCCGCAGCTTCCATTTGCTGGGCGTGGGACAGTGCGTTTTCGTAAGAAAAAAATTTTCCTCCGTCGGAAAAAGAATCCGGCGTCACGTTTAATATTCCCATGACATAGGTCTTTTTGCCCAACGGAAAGGAAAAATTTTTCCCGCGAAACCAATTATTTTCGCTGAAAGTCATATTTTATACCTCTTTATAGCCCATCAGCTGCAACGCTTCCCGGGCGGCGCTTTGCTCCGCCTTCTTTTTGCTTTTGCCGACGCCTATGCCGATGATATTGCTGTTTAAGTGTACCTCTACCTCAAAGCGGCGATCGTGCGCGGGCCCGGACTCGCCGACCAGCAGATAATCCAAATGCTCCTCGGGATTTTTTTGAATGATCTCCTGCAGCATGGTCTTATAATCCGTCATCTTGTCGGTCACGAACGTATTGTCCCCGATGAAACGAAGAATAAACGTGCGCGCAGGCTCGATGCCCCCGTCCAGATAGATGGCGGCGATCAAAGACTCAAAGGCGTCCGCCAGGATCGACGGACGGTTTCTGCCGCCGGTATGCGCTTCGCCCTTGCCCAGCCGCAGATATTCCCCCAGCCCGATGGAGAGCGCGTATTTGTGCAGCGCCTTTTCGCAGACCTCTGCGGCGCGGCGCTTGGTCATTTCCCCCTCGGGACTGTCCGCCATGACCGCATACAGGTACTCGGCGGTGACAAAGCCCAGCACGGAATCCCCGAGAAATTCCAGCCGTTCGTTGCTGCCGTAGGCGATCCCCGTTTCATTCGCGTAGGACGAATGGGTCAGCGCATTTTCCAGCAGCGTCCGGTCGCGAAAAGTGTAATTGATTTTCTTCTCTAATTCTTCCATATTGATTTCACATACAATCCTCTGCCGCGTCGTCCGTATGCAGCCCCGCCGCAATGGTCGCTACGACCTGATTTTCACAACAGTCCTTTGCCTGACGGATCGCGTTTTTGAATGCGCGCGCGTCGGAAGAGCCGTGCGCCTTGATGACCGGCGCGGTCAGCCCCAGCAGCGGCGCGCCGCCGTACTGTTTATAATCCATTTTACCTTTAAACTCGTTCATACCGCCTTTGACCAGCAGGTACCCGAGCATGCTGAAAATATTCTTTTTGAACATTTTTTTGATATTTCCGACGAGCATACCGGCAACGCCCTCGTACATTTTCAGAATGACGTTTCCCGTAAAGCCGTCGGCGACGATCACGTCCGCCACGCCGTTCGCAATGTCGCGCACCTCGGCGTTGCCGATAAAATTGATCGACCGCTCCTCTTGCAGCAGCGCATAGCTCTCGCGCACAAAGGGCGTGCCCTTGGTTTCTTCCACGCCGATATTCGCCAAGCCGACCCGCGGACGGCCGATCCCCAGCACCTTTCCCATATAAATACTGCCCATCTGCGCAAACTGCGCAAGGAACGCGGGCTTGCATTCCACGTTCGCGCCGCAGTCGATCAGCATAAACGGTCCCTTGTCTGACGGCATGACCGACGCAATGGCACAGCGCTTAATCCCCTTGATCCGCTTGACGATAAACGTACCGCCGACCACCAGCGCCGCCGTGCTGCCCGCGGAGACGAAAGCGTCGCCCTTTCCCGCCGCGAGCGCGTCCAGCCCGACGCCCATGGAGGAATCCCGCTTCACTTTCAAAATCAGATTCGGTTCGTCCTCCATCTGCATGACCTGCGACGCGTCCAGAATCTCGCAGCCGGTGATGTCGATATTATTTTCAGAGGCGCATGCCCTGATCTTTTCGCTGTCGCCTGTAAAAATAATATCAACACCGTATTCTTTTTTTGCGTCCGCCGCGCCTTTTAAAATCTCCAACGGCGCGTGATCGCCGCCGAACGCGTCAACAATAATTTTCATAAAAAAGACTCCTTTCCCGTTATATTTTCAACGTATCGAAAAACGCCATACTGCGGGCTGCCAGGGCTTCATACCGCTGCTTCTTGTCGCGGATTTTCTCTTCAAGCGGCGGCAGCAGCCCGAAACTCGCGCCCATGGGCTGAAAATCCTTGATCGCGCCGTCCGTGATGTACGCGGTCAACGCGCCCAGCATGGTGATCTCCGGCAGCACAAACGGCGGTTCCCCGCGCAAATACCGCGCCGCGTTGATCCCGGCGAGAATCCCCGCCCCGGCGGATTCCATATAGCCCTCCACGCCGGTGATCTGCCCTGCGAAAAAGAGATTTTCTTTTTGTATAAGGGAATAATTTTTTTTAAGCAGCGTGGGAGCGTGAATAAAGGAATTGCGGTGCATGACCCCGTAGCGGACAAATTCCGCGTCCTTCAAGGCGGGGATCATGGAAAAAACCCGCTTTTGCTCGCCGAATTTCAGATAGGTCTGGAAACCCAAGAGATTGTACATGGTGGCGCTTTCATTCTCCTTGCGCAGCTGCAAAACCGCCCACGGACGGTGCCCCGTGCGGGGATCCCGCAGTCCCACGGGCTTCATGGGTCCGAAACGGACGGTATCCGCGCCGCGCGCCGCCATGATTTCGATGGGCATGCAGCCCTCGTAGACCTTTTTTCTTTTGTCAAAGCTATGTAGTTCCGCAGTTTCCGCGCTTACCAGCGCGGCATGGAACCGCTCGTATTCCTCTTTATTTAACGGACAGTTGATATAATCGTCGCCGCCCCGGTCATACCGAGACTTCACAAAGGCGGCGTCCATATCGATACTGTCGACGGTAACGATAGGCGCGGCGGCGTCATAGAAATTCAGAAAGCCGCCCGTCAGCGCGGAGATCTTCTCCCCCAGCGCGTCGGACACCAGCGGTCCCGCAGCGATCACCACAGCGTCCGCGTCCGGGATCTCGGTCACTTCCCGTCTGGTCACGGTGATATTGGGGTGGCTGTTGATTTTCGTTGTCACCAGCGCGGCGAATTTTTCCCGATCCACCGCCAGCGCGCCCCCTGCGGGCACCTTGGTTTGCAGCGCGGCTTCGACGGTAACGCTGCCCAGCCGCAGCATCTCCGCCTTTAACAGACCCGCCGCAGAACCGAGACGCTTCGCCTTCAGGGAGTTGGAGCATACCAGCTCCGCTAAATTTTCATTTTCATGGGCGGGCGAAAACCGTACCGGCTTCATTTCCGCCAGCTCCACGGGGAATCCGGCTTCCGCAATGCGGTACGCCGCCTCGCAGCCCGCCAGTCCGCCGCCCACGACGATCACTTTTTTATTCATCGGCTTCGTCCTGCGTATCGTCCTTTTTCTTTCTGCCTTTTGCCGCGGCGCGCTTGACCTCATAGCCGCAACCCTCTTTATAGCACTTGATCACGCCGCCCCGGGATTTAAACAGCGCGCTGCCGCACTGCGGGCAGGTCTGCCCTTTCACCGGCTGGTCCCAAGTCATAAAATCGCAGTTGGGATAATTGGAGCAGCCGTAGAACGTATAGCCCCGCTTGGTCTTTTTGGATATGACGTCCCCGCCGCACTTGGGGCAGTGCGCCTCCGTCGGTTCCACATAAGGCTTGGCGTTCTTGCACTCCGGATAGCCGGGACAGGCAAGGAACTTGCCGTATCTGCCGACCTTTACGACCATCATTCTGCCGCACTTTTCACAGGGAATATCGGTCTTGTCGCTTTCCAGCTCGATCTTGACGCCCTTCATGGATTCCTTTGCCTTTTCAAGGGTATCCTCAAAATCATCGTAGAAATCATGGAGCATTTTTACATAGTCCAGCTTGCCCTCCTCGACCTCGTCAAGGTTGCTTTCCATACCGGCGGTGAACTTGGTGTTGACGATTTTCGGAAAATTGGATTTCAGCAGCTCTGTCACGGCAACGCCCAGCTCCGTGGGCTTGAGCGACTTACGCTCCCGCAGCACGTATTCCTTGGACGTGATCGTGGAAATAATGGAGGCGTAGGTACTGGGTCTGCCGATACCGGTCTCCTCCAGCTTTTTGATCAGGGACGCTTCCGTATAGCGCGCGGGCGGCTGGGTGAAATGCTGAATGCCGTCCAGCCCCTTGAAGCGCAGCTCCTGCCCCTCTGCCATATCGGGCAGCGTGCTTTCGCCCTCGTCGTCGCCGCGATCGTCGTAAAGGACGGTATAGCCGTCGAATTTTACGGTATAGCCGCTGACGCCGAACGTACAGAATTTGCCGCTTGACGCGTCCTGCACGGCTTTAATATCCACCTTGACGGTATTCTGCACGCAGGGCGCCATCAGACTGGCGATAAAACGCTTCCAGATCAGCGTGTACAGCTTATACTGGTCGCTCGTCAGCGAGCTTCTGACGCGCTCGGGCGTCAGCTCGGGCGTCGTGGGACGGATCGCCTCGTGCCCGTCCTGCGCGCCCGCAGACGCTTTAAAATAACGCTGCTTTTCGGGCAGATACTGCTGCCCGTAAGCGTCGAGGATATATTGGTTGCCGGCGGCTCTTGCCTCCTCGGAAATTCTGCGGGAATCGGTACGCATATAGGTAATCAGACCGATGGAGCCGATCCCCTGCACGTCGATACCCTCGTACAGCTCCTGCGCTGCGCGCATGGTGCGCTGCGCGGTGAAGCCGAGCCGATGGGACGCGTCCTGCTGCATGGTGGAGGTGGTAAAGGGCGGCTGCGACTGCCGTCTGCGGGTGCCCTTTTTGATTTTATCCACGGTATAGACCGCGTTCTCCAGTCGAGCGAGATAAACGTCGGACTGTTCTTTATTCTTGATCTCCGCCTTGCCGGTCTCGTCGCCGGTCAGCGTCGCTTTAAAAACGCGTCTTGACGGCGGCGCGGCAAGCTTTGCCTCCACCGTCCAGTATTCCTCGGGCACGAAGGCGTTGATCTCCGCCTCCCGATCCACGATCAGACGCAGCGCAACGCTCTGCACCCGACCGGCGGAAAGCCCGCGATGGATTTTTTGCGAGACAAAGGGGCTCAAACGGTAGCCCACAAGGCGGTCAAGGATTCGTCTCGCCTGCTGGGCGTTGACAAGATCCATATCGATCACCGAGGGGTGGGCGATCTCGGTGGTGACGCATTTTTTATTGATCTCGTTAAATTTTACGCGCTTGACCTTGTCAATATCCAACCCCAACAGCGTCGCCAAATGCCAGGAGATCGCCTCGCCTTCGCGGTCGGGGTCGGTCGCGAGATACACGTCGTCAGCTTTTTGCACAAGACCGGTCAACTCCGCAACCAGCTTTTCCTTGCCCTTGATGACGACATACTTTGGCGCAAAATCTTTTTTTACATCTACACTGAGTCTGGACGGATACAAATCACGAACGTGCCCCATGGAAGCCTTCACGTCGAAATCGCTTCCGAGGAACTTTTTTATCGTTTTTGCCTTTGCCGGAGACTCCACGATCACAAGCTTGGACATATATAAAAACCCTTTCGGTCATTTTTTTATTTATACAGGCTCGTACCTGCCGCTTCCGCTCTTTTTGACAACGCCGACAAGCTCCAGCATCGTCAGCGACGAAAGCACATTTTTGATCTCGGCATGCAGCAACGCCGCAGCCGCGTCGGCGTCCATGCCGCCGTTTTCTATGATATGATTATAAATTTCCGCACCGAGGGCGTCAATATACGCAGGAAGTGTTTTTTTCTCGCGCTTGACCGCCTGCGGAACGGGTGGTTCTTCTCTCTTCCGCGCGGGCAGCGTCTGCGGCGGCGTTTGTTTTTCCGGCGCAGATTTCCTTGTCCGCACGATCGCCTCCTGCGGGATATGCGTCCGGATCGATTGCGGATCGATTCCGAAGCGGTAAACGTATTCCTCCAAAATATCCGCGGCGTTAAACACCGGCTTCGCGCCGTCGCGGATCAGCTTATGGCAGCCGGTAAAGGCGGAATCGGTGATCTCGCCGGGGACGGCGAATACGTCCCTTCCATACTCGGCTGCATAACCCGCCGTAATCAGCGCGCCGCTTTTCTCTGCCGCCTCCACAACCACAACGCCCAGCGACAACGCGGCAATCAATCGGTTCCGCACGGGAAACGTGTATTTACTGCCCTTGGTGAACGGCGGGTATTCCGACACCAATGCCCCGCGACGGGGGATCGCGGTACGGATTCCGCGGTTGCCCTTCGGATAATCCTCACCTAAGCCGGTACCCAAAAATCCGATGGTCGTGCCGTGCGCCTCCAGCGCGCCGAGATGACTGTAGCTGTCGATTCCCAGCGCGCAGCCGCTGACGACGACCGCGCCCGCTGCCGCCACGCAATAGGCAAGCTCCTCTGCGATGCGACCGCCGTAACGGGACGCTTGACGGGCGCCGACAAAACCGACGGCAAATTCTTGTTTTAGAACCGCAGGATCACCTGCCACGTACAGCGCCAGCGGCATGGTCTGCAAATGACGGAAGCTGTCGGGGAAATACGCGCTGTCCGGCGTTATGATCTGCCAGCCGTTGTCGCCGCACTGCTTTTGGATCGCGTAGGATTGCGACGGACTGACGGACGCCAGCCGCTTGCGCAGGGCGGGCGCGATAAAGCTGTCGATCTCACGGCGGCAAAGCGCGTCGTACACCGCCTGCGGCGTCTGATAATAGTGCAGCAGCTCCGCCGTCGAAGCGCCGCAGCCCAGCGCCGTTTGCAGCCAGATCCAATACTCGCTGTCAGCCATCGTTTCTCACCAGCTCCCACATCAGGATCGCGGCGGCAGCCGCAGCGTTCAGCGATTCCGCTCTGCCCCGCATGGGAATGGTCACCCGCGTATGGCAGACGGCAAGCACCTCGTCAGAAATGCCGTTGCCCTCGTTGCCGACCACGCAGACCTTACCGCCCTGCGGGCGTAACGCGGTAATCTTTTGCGCGCCCGCGTCGGGCACCGCCGCCAGCAGCGTCATGCCCTTGGCAGACAATGCGGACAGTATATCAGCTAACCGCACGGCGCTGTAACAGGGTAGACGGAACATTGCCCCCATGGATGCCCGCAGTGTTTTCGGATTGTAAATATCGCAACCGCCGCCGATCAGCACGCCGTCCAGCCCCAGCGCCTCCGCCGTACGGCAAAGCGCGCCGAGATTCGCCGGATTCTGCAAATGATCCGCAGCAATATATGTGCCGTTCGGATCAACAGCGTCACCCGCCGTATCGCCCGGCATGGCGCAGACGGCGAACACCCCCTGCGCGGTTTTCGTATCCGACAAGCGATCACAGACATTCTCAGTGATTACATAAATCCGTTCTGCGGCGTTCAGCAGCGGCGACAGCGCGTCGGCATGCTTTGCAAGCGCGTCGGCAGTTACGAAGGCGGCTTCGACCGAAATACCGCTCAAGGCCGCGTCCGTACACAGACGCAGCCCCTCGGCAATAAAACGCCCGGTCTCCCGCCTGTAGGGCGCAGATTTCAGGAGCTTGGCGGCGTCTTTGATTTTCGGATTGTTTACAGATGTGATAGTCTCTGTCATATCCCTTGATCTGACGAAAAAGGGGAACACGGCAAGTGTCCCCCTTTTATATCCGTGTTGATTATTTCAGCGCAGCCTTTGCCTGCTCTGTCAGCGCGGTAAACGCCGCAGGATCGGCGATGGCAATCTCGGAGAGCATCTTGCGGTTCAGGGCGACGCCCGCCTTGTTCAGACCGTTGATGAACGTGGAATAGTTCATGCCGTTTGCCTTGCAGCCGGCGGAGATACGGGTGATCCACAGTCTGCGGAAATCTCTCTTCTTCTGCTTTCTGCCGATATAGGCATAGTTGCCGGACTTCATGACCGCCTGCTTTGCGGTCTTGAAGAGACGCGCCTTGGAGCCGTAGTAGCCCTTGGCGAGCTTGAGTGTCTTATTTCTTCTCTTGCGAGTCATTAATGCGCCTTTAATACGTGCCATATTGTAATCCTCCTAATTCTTGACAAAAAAGCGGGTTCTTATTTATAAGGAATAAGCTTCTTGATCTGCTTTACGTTGGTAACGTCCGCCACGGCGGTCTTGCGAAGATTTCTCTTGCGCTTGGTCGTCTTTTTGTTCAGAATGTGGGACTTATAGGCATGCGCGCGGATCGGCTTGCCGTTCTTGGAAAGTTTGAAGCGCTTCTTCGCGCCGGAATGTGTCTTGATTTTAGGCATTGTGATTTCCTCCTGTGAATATGATACTTATTTAGTCGGTCTGGCGGCAAGAAACATCAGCATGGTGCGGCTCTCCATCTTTGCCGGCTTTTCGACGACACTGACGTCCGTGAGATAAGACGCGAACTTTTCCATGATCTCAACGCCGCGCTCGGGATGTGCCATTTCACGTCCTCTGAAACGAATAGAGACCTTGACCTTATTGCCCTTGGTAAGAAACCGTCTTGCGTTGTTGACCTTCGTCTCCAGATCATGCGTATCGATATTCAGAGAAAGCTGAACTTCCTTAATATCGATCACATGCTGATTTTTGCGGGACTCCTTCTCGCGCTTCTGAAGCTCAAACCGATACTTCCCGTAGTCCATAATCTTACATACGGGCGGCTTTGCCTGTGGCGCGATCTTTACAAGATCAAGCTGCTTTTCCTCGGCAAGTCTGAGAGCGTTGGCTGCGGACATGATGCCCAGCTGCTCTCCGTCTGCGGAAACGACGCGGACTTCTCTGTCACGAATTTCCTCATTGAGCTGCAAATCCTTGGTAGCGATGCGAAAACACCTCCGATAAAATTGACTAAAAAAACAGAGCACAGACAGAAATCCGTACTCGCACAATAAGTAAACCCGCTGCTGCGGAATCATCATATTGACCGGGCGGAACGAAATCCGCAGGGTGAGAACGAAACGTCTGCTTTGTTGTCGCTGGATATTTTATCATGAACATACAGCAATGTCAAGCAGTTTTTTATTTTTTAAATAAAAAATGATCCGGCGATTTGAATACGTTTGCTTCAAACCGCCGGATTAAGATACCGGTTCTTCCATATTTTATTCCTTTACTATTTAACTTTATTTTAACGGAGAGGAGAAAATCTGTTATAAATAAATTGCGAATGTTAATTCAAAGACAGGTTCGTATATACTTAAAAGATTTTTCGTCGGCACAGCTCGTATGCCGTTTTCTCCGAACCGCGGTACAATACATCTGCACCTGCGACGCCTTTTAACGAGATGCGGGCTCCTTCTCAGAACATCGGTAACACCTCCCGGATAAGATTGAAAGGACTTTGATTTTTCACCGGCGGCCATAGACTCCGTTTTTAGAATTTTTAAAAGTATCCGCCGCGGGAAGCTGTATCATTGTCGCTCCCTCTTTTCATCTGTAATATACCATAACTATCGGCAAAAGTCAATAGTTTTTCATATATTTTTTTAATTTTCAAAGAAAATTATATGACATTTCCACAAATAGAATGTCTGTGCCGCACAAAGGACATAGATATAGGAAGTCTGATATTGATTTTTCTGTTTTGCTTTGGTAAAATATGATTGGCAAAATTATTTACATTAGAGTTGAAAAACCGGAGGTGCAGGCATATGCGCGCGACGCTTTATATGGTGATTCCCTGCTATAACGACGCGGAAGTCCTGCCGGTATCCGCCCCCGTTTTTCTGCAAAAGCTGCTTACACTCATCGACCGGGGAACGATCAGAAAAAACAGCCGCATTCTGTTTGTCAACGACGGCTCCTCAGATACGACATGGCAAACGATAGAAACACTGCACCATACGGACGCGCATATGATCGGCATTGATCTTGCGTACAACACCGGTGAACAAAACGCGCTGCTGGCAGGTATGTTTACCGCAGCGGCGCAGGCGGACTGTGTGATCACCATGGACAGCGATCTACAGGACGATATTAACGCTGTTGACGAAATGCTGGAAAAATTCTACGCAGGCAATGAGATCGTATGCGGTGTGCGATCATCGCGCAAGCAGGACAGCTTTCTTGAACGGTTTTCTTCCGCCTTGTTCTACAAGCTGATGCATGCGCTGAATACCGGGCTGATCCCCGAACACTCCAACTATCGTCTCATGAGTCAAAACGCGATCGGTATATTGAAAAAATATATCGAGACTCCTTTTTTCCTGCCATGTCAGGTTTCTGCGCTGGGGTTAAAAAACGCCGTGGTCTATCACGAACGCTTCGCGCGCGCCGCGGGCAGCTCGGGCTATAATTTCAAAAAAAGATTAATGCTTGCCGGCGACGCCATACTGTCCCACGCGCCGGCGACACTCAACGCAATGACATGCATTTCCATCATCTGCGCAGTTTTAACAGTCATCAACGGCATTGCGTGGAGCGCAGTCAGCATAAAAACAGCGGCGTTCCCCTTCGGGCTGTGTCTCCTGACCGCCTTTTTCCTGATCATCGCGCTCCTGTGCCTGACGTTAAGGCTCCTCGGCGGTTATCGGTACAACAAGCTGTCAAAAGCGGCGCAACTGCCGCGCTATCGGATCGCCGCGCATACAAATGACGGCTGAGAAACGTATAACGACACAAAAGGATTGAAGCGATTCCGTTTCAATCCTTTTTCTATCGCGTACGAACATCAAATCAGCGTTTTCCACCATTGCGGGTGTTCGCGATACCATTGAATCGTATTTTGCAGACCGTCCGCAAATTCAATCTCGGGCTGCCAGCCCAATTTTGTTTCGATCTTGCGGGTGTTCATCGCGTATCGCAGATCGTGCCCTTTTCGGTCGGCGACATAGGTGATCAGCGCTTCCGGGCAGCCCACGGCGCGGCAAATCATTTTGACGACATCGACATTTTGCAGTTCACAACCCCCGCCGATATTATATATTTCTCCGATTCCGCCATCATTTAAAATCAGATCGATCGCGCTGCAGTGATCCTCCACATGCAGCCAATCCCGAATATTCTTCCCAGTACCGTAGACCGGCAGCGGCTTGTCCGCCAACGCCCGCAGGATCATCAACGGGATCAGTTTCTCGGGGTGTTGATACGGTCCGTAATTATTGGAGCTGCGGGAGATGGTGACAGGCAGCCCATAGGTGCGGCAATACGCCGCCGCCAGCAGATCGGCGCCCGCCTTTGACGCGGAATACGGGGAACTGGTGCAAATCGGGGAATCCTCCGCAAAAGAAAGTTCCGGTCGGTCCAACGGCAGATCTCCGTACACCTCGTCGGTGGAGACCTGATGAAAACGAATATTACCGAAATTCCTGCACGCGTCCATCAGAACCTGTGTGCCGAGGATATTGGTACGCAGAAATACCGCAGGGTCGGCGATAGAACGATCCACATGACTTTCCGCGGCAAAATTCACCACGGCGGCGGGCTGTTCCTCTTGAAAAATTTGATAAACCGCCTGTCGGTCACAAATATCCGCCTGTACAAAACGGAAGTTCGCCCGTCCCTGCATCGGCGCCAGCGTATGCAGATTGCCCGCGTAGGTCAGTTTATCCATGCAGACGATCCGACGCTGCGGATATTTGTCCGCGTAATAAAAGATGAAATTACTGCCGATAAATCCGGCGCCGCCGGTCACAATAATCGTCATACCGATCCCTTCCGTATCTTTTGCATAAATTCATCAAAATCTTTGATATACGCGTCAGCGTTATAATGCGCGTCTGACAACACGGCTAAGACGCAGTTTTCGGAAAAATCAAAAATTTCCCGCCAAAACAAGCGCGGAATATACAACCCGGTCATCGGCTGCGCCAGCACATACAGTTGTTCATGTAAGCCGTCATGCGCGCTGATTTTGCACTGCCCAGCCATTGTCACAATAACTTCCGAGAAATCACCGGCATGCCCGCCCCTGACCGCGCCGGCGGGAAGATCATAGAGAAAAAAGGCGCGCTTAATCTCAAACGGGATACTCTGCCCGCCCTCGACCACGCTCAGCTTGCCCCGTTGATCCTGAAACGTATCAAAATGCAGGATCCGGCATGTATTTTCCATAGCGTTCCTCCGCAGATCAATTATTCAAACGCGTTCAACGCGCGGATCACGTAATCCTGTTCTTTCTGCGTCATACCGAAATAGATCGGCAGCGACAGCACGGTATCCGCCAAATGCTCCGTCACAGGCAACGACCCTCGGCGCAATCCCAAATACCGATATGCCTGCGATAAATGCGGCGGTATGGGATAATGGATTTGCGTACCGATGCCTTTTGCGCGCAAATTGTCGATCAGCGCCTGCCGCCGCTCACAACGGATCACATACTGATGCCAGACGTTGACCGTATCCGCCGCCGGTTCCGGCAGCCGAATCTGCGCATTACGGATACCCTGCGCATAGCGCCGCGCCAGACGGCTCTTTTCCGCCGTCAGTTCCTCCATATATCGCAGCCGTACCCGCAACAGCCCCGCCTGCAGCTCGTCCAGCCGGGAATTTGCGCCGACAACGGAATTACAATATTTCTTCTCGCTGCCGTAATTACGAAACACGCGGAACGCCTCCGCCAGCGCGGCATCCTTTACAATGACCGCGCCGCCGTCGCCGAAACAGCCGAGATTTTTGGTCGGATAGAAAGAAAAACACCCCACGTCGCCGAACGTCCCCGCCATGCGTCCGGCATAAGATGCGCCGTGCGCCTGCGCGCAGTCCTCCACCAGCTTCAAGCCATGCGTCCGACAGATTTGCGTAATTTTGTTCATCGGGGTCATCATGCCGTACAAGTGGGTCACAAGAATCGCCTTTGTCCGCGGCGTAATCAGCGCCTCAATGCGGTCGGCGTCGATCCCGAACCGTTCATTCGGCTCAGCAAAAACCGGCGTCGCCCCGTTGATCGTAATCCCCATAACGCTTGCGATATAGGTATTGCCCTGCACGATCACCTCATCGCCGACGCCGATCCCCAGCAGACGGAAAGCAATCCACAACGCGTCCAGACCGCTGGCAAGCCCGACACAATACTGTCCCCCGGTAAACGCGGCAAATTCCGATTCAAAGGCAGCCAATTCCCGCCCCATCACATAAAAGCCGGAGCGCAGAACCTCCAGCGCCTTTTGTTCATATTCCTGCTGATGCATACAAAAAGCCAGATCCAGTCGATTCGCCGGTATTTGCATACGCCCTCCCGCAGTCAAATCAAAGGTATGCGGTACGCTACCCGAATTTGCCGACACTTAATTTTCCATAATCAATTATAACACAAACAATATACACGGTCAAGCCCGCCGACGATCAAAAAAATACCCACGACAATCATAAAAAACACTTGAAAATCCGAGATCGATATGCTACACTGAAAGCTGTTAAAACGCTGTGAACGGGAAAAGTAGCGCGCGCAAGTCTCACAGAGAGCGGCAGGGGCTGAGACGCCGCAGATACGTGCGATTGCGAAGTTCCCCCGGGAGCGGTTTCGCCGAACTTATATCCTTTATATATAACTGTAAGCGAAAACGGGTGATCCGCGTTAAGGATCAAAGAGTGTTTGCTCTGTGCAAAAATTTGGGTGGTACCGCGGAGAGTTCCTTCGTCCCATAGGTTGGGATGAGGGTATTTTTTTCGCATTCCCGATGGCACAAACTACTTTTTATGTGGAGGTTCATTATGAACGAAACAATCGAAGCCATAAGAAAAGCCGCCGCCGAGAGGATCCGGTCGGCGGAGGTGCCGGCGTCCGTAGAAGAGCTGCGCGTCCGTTACTTAGGCAAAAAAGGCGAAATTACGTCTCTTTTAAAGCAGATGGGCAAGCTTTCTCCCGAAGAGCGCCCCGTGATGGGGCAGGCGGTCAACTCCCTGCGCGCGGAGATCGAGGGACTGATCGAAGATCGCAAATCCGCGCTGCTTGCCATTGAAAAGGAAGCAAAGCTGTTAAGCGAGACCGTGGACGTCACCATGCCCGGCAAGCCCGTCAACTTAGGGCATAAGCACCCGCTGTCCATCGTGCTGGACGAGGTCAAGGATATTTTTCTCGGCATGGGCTTCACCATCGAGGACGGCCCCGAGGTCGAATACGATTACTACAACTTTGAGGCGCTGAATATTCCCAAAGGGCACCCGGCGCGCGACACGCAGGATACTTTTTATATCGAGGACAATATTCTGCTGCGCACCCAGACAAGCCCCGTGCAGGTGCGCGTGATGGAGAAAACGCAGCCGCCGATCCGCATCATCTCCCCGGGCAGGGTTTACCGCTCGGACGCGGTGGACGCGACCCACTCCCCCATCTTCCATCAGATCGAGGGACTGGTCGTTGACAAGGGCATCACCATGTCCGACCTCAAGGGCAATCTGCTTGCCCTTGCCAAGAGACTGTACGGCGAGGATACCCGTATCCGTCTGCGTCCCCATCACTTCCCGTTCACCGAGCCCAGCTGCGAAATCGACGTTTCCTGCTTCAAGTGCCACGGCGCGGGCTGCCCGATGTGCAAGGACGAGGGCTGGATCGAGATCCTCGGCGCGGGCATGGTACACCCCAAAGTGCTGAAAAACGGCGGGATCGATCCCGAGGTTTACAGCGGCTACGCATTCGGGCTGGGGCTTGAACGTCTGACGATGTTCCGCTTCGGGCTGGATGACATGCGTCTGCTCTATGAGAACGACATGCGGTTCATAGGACAGTTCTGAGGAGGTAGAGACTATGGATTTATCGAAAAGATGGCTGCTTGATTATGTAGACCTCGACGTCAGCGACAAGGAATTTGCCGGCGGCATGACCATGAGCGGCTCCAAGGTGGAAAGCTGGACGCAGGAAGGCGAGGAACTGAAAAATATTATCGTCGGCAGGGTCGATGCGCTGGAGCGCCACCCCGATTCCGACCATCTGTGGGTTTGCAGCATCAATATCGGCAAGGAGGAAAATCTTCAAATCGTCACCGGCGCGCAGAATCTCAAAGCGGGCGATTATGTGCCCGTTGCGCTGGACGATTCCTACGTGGCAGGCGGCAAGCACATCAAAAAAGGCAAGCTGCGCGGCGTTGCCAGCAACGGCATGCTCTGTTCGCTGGGCGAGCTGGGGCTGACGGTGCATGACTTCCCCTACGCGATCGAGGACGGCATTTTCGTACTCGGCGACGACTGCGACCGGACCCTCGGCAAGGATATTCACGAGGCGATCGGTCTCAATGACACGATCACCGAGTTCGAGATCACCTCCAACCGTCCGGACTGCCTGTCCGTTACCGGTCTTGCGAGAGAAGCGGCGGCGACCTTCGGCAAGGAGTTGAAGCTCAAAGCGCCCGCAGTCAAGTTTGCCGGCGGCGAGGACGTACGCGACTATCTGCACGTACGGATCGACGCGCCCGACAAGTGCTACCGCTATATCGGCGCGGTGGTGAAGAACATCAGAATCGAGCCGTCCCCCCGCTGGCTGCGCGAGCGTCTGAGAGCCGGCGGCGTACGTCCGATCAATAATATCGTTGATATTACCAACTACGTCATGCTGGAATACGGCCAGCCCATGCATGCGTTTGATATTAAATATATCAAGGAAAATCAGATCATTGTCCGGCATGCGCAAAAAGGCGAACGCATCACCACATTGGAGGGCGTGACCCACGAGCTGGCGGACGATATGCTGGTCATTGCCGACGCGGAAGCGCCCGTTGCCGTCGCCGGCGTCATGGGCGGCGAATACAGCGGCATCATGGACGACACGACCACCATCGTCTTTGAATCCGCCTGCTTCAACGGCTACAGCGTCCGTTCCACGGCAAAACGGCTGGGGCTGCGCACGGAAGCGTCCTCCCGCTATGAGAAAGAGCTGGATCCCGCAGGCTGCGAGCTTTCCATGCTGCGCGCGTTGGAGCTGGTGGAGCTGCTGGGCGCGGGCGACGTCGTAAACGGCGTCATAGACGTATTCCCCACGCCCAAGACCAAACCCGTCGTGAAATTCGATCCCGCCTGGGTCAACAATTTTATCGGCATTGACGTTTCGGCGCAGGAGCAAAAGAAAATTCTCGAAAAAATCGGCTTCACGATCGACGAAAACAACGACATTCATACCCCCTATTTCCGCGTGGACATCGAGCATAAGGCGGACATCTCCGAGGAAATCGCCCGTTTTTACGGTTACGAAAACATAAAAGACCGCGCCCTGTCCGGCGTTGCGGCGGGCTTCTTGACCGACCGTCAGAAATTCGAGCGCAAGATAAGCGCCGCCATGATCGCCATGGGACTGTCCGAAATCTACACGTTTTCGTTCATCAGCCCCAAGGGGTACGAAAAAATCAAGCTGCCCGAAGCGCAGCGCAAGAGCGTCGTGATCTCCAACCCGCTGGGCGAGGATACCAGCGTCATGCGCTGCAATATTCTGCCGTCCATGATGGATATTCTTGCAAAGAACTACGCGGGCAGAAATCTGAACGCCGGGCTGTTTGAAATTGCGCGGGAATACATTCCCACCGAGACCGGCAAGCTGCCCGTGGAGCAGACGAAGATCGCCATCGGCATGTACGGCGCGCAGACGGATTATTTCGTGCTGAAAGGCATTGTGGAAAAGCTGCTTGCGCTGTCCGGCGTAAAGGAATATGACATTGAAGCGGTGACCGACGATCCCACGTTCCACCCCGGCAGAACCGCGCAGATCACCGTGGACGGCAAGCGGTTGGCGATTCTCGGCGAGATCCACCCCGACGTGGCGGCGAACTACGGCATAAAATCCAAGCCCTATGCGGCAGTGATCGATTTTGAATATCTGTGCGAGGTAAAAAATGAGACGATCCTTTACAAATCGCTGCCCCGCTTCCCCGCAACGACCAGAGACGTCGCCGTGGTCGCGCCCCGCGTGATGCCGGTGCTGCTGCTGGAAAAAGCGATCGCGAAAGCGGCGGGCAGGTATCTGGAAAAAATCGAGCTGTTTGACGTTTACACCGGCGAGCAGATCGCCGCGGACAAAAAGAGCGTCGCGTTCAGCCTGAGCCTGCGCTCCGACGAAAAGACCCTCACCGACGAGGAGGCGGACGGCGCGATGAAACGCATCGTGAAAGCGGTCGCCGCGCTGGGTGCGGAATTAAGAAGCTAACACTGACTGGTAAATACGAAATAAGTGCTGACCGTTTTTCGGTCGGCGCTTATTTTTCCATAGATGTCAGCAAACGAGTATCGAGCGGCGAGGAATGAAGCATTCAGCCGTGCTGCCCGTTACCGGTCATTTATTCTATAATTCAAATCGCGAAGCGATTTCCTACATTCCGCATTATGTGAACCGCCTTCCGGTTCGCCGTTTTGTCTGTTTCCGCAAATTTGTAGATAATATGTAAGGTCCCCTTTTGTAGGATCGTGGATTTATCTGTAAAATGATTAGTGGTAAAAAACCAAATACAGCATTACCGCATACAAGAAGGAGACCTTACAATGAACAGTATACTCTATGTTGGCTTAGAT
>JAFVBH010000045.1 GCA_017480115.1 Clostridia bacterium | reverse complement strand
CGTTGCGGAATTTTTATAATGGGGCGCGGCAGCGCCCACCGTACAAAAGTTGGGAAGATAACGAAGCTTTATCCGGTTTTGGAATATGGTTAAGCCCTGCGGGCATTTATTAGAAAATCATACGGCAAAGGATAAATCGTGCCTTTCCCCAGTATTTTCCGTTTGCCGCATGATTAAACGGCGCAGTGCGCCGTGCTACCCGTTGCCGGTCATTTATTCTATAATCCAAATCGCGCAGCGATTTCCGCAATTATTCATTTTTCATTTTTAATTCTTCATTTCTGATTTAGCTGCGTAGCAGCTAAATCAGAATTTATATTCCCACCTTATTGACACCCCTCTGATTTTGTGCTACGATAAAACCACAAATTTAAAGGGGTGCTTTTTGCTGAGACTGCGTTTTTTTGCAGAACCCTGGAACCTGATACGGGTAATGCCGGCGTAGGAATTAACATAACGCAATTTCTCCCATGGTGTTCCCGTGGGTTATTTTATTTTACGGAGGTATTTTTATGCAGGCAAGTGTAGCAATTCAGGTCTTACCGGCGACGCTGGACGATAACGAGACCGTTCGCATCGTAGACGAGGTCATCGCGTATATCGCGTCCACCGGGCTCAACTACTACGTCGGGCCGTTTGAGACCACCATCGAGGGCGACGATTACGATCAGCTCATGGACATCGTCAAGGAGTGCCAGCATGTGGCGCTGCGCGCGGGCTGTCCCGGCGTTTCGGCGTATATCAAGGTCTCCTACAAGCCGGAGGAAGGTGTGCTGACCATTGACAAAAAGGTTTCAAAATATCACCAATAAGCTCTCCCCTGTTCTTGCGCTTGCGGTCCTGATCGGCATTTGGGCTGCGGTGTGCGGCTTCGGCACGATTCCCGCGTCCATGCTCCCCTCCCCTTTTGCGGTGGGGAAAGCGCTGGTATCGGAATTTCCCATTCTGCTGCGCCATGCGGGCGCCACCGTCATCGAGGCGCTGGCGGGATTGGGTATCGGCGTCGCCCTCGCATTTATCTCCGCGTCGCTGATGGATCGCTTTCAATCGTTGTATAAGGCGATGTACCCGTTACTGGTGATCTCCCAGACGATCCCCACCATCGCCATCGCGCCGCTTTTGGTGCTGTGGATGGGCTATGAGATGCAGCCGAAGATCGCGCTGGTCGTCCTCACGACCTTTTTCCCGATCACGGTCGCCCTGCTGGACGGCTACAAAAGCGTGGATCCGGACGCGGTCTCCCTGCTGCGCAGCATGGGCGCGGGCAATCTGAAAATTTTCAGATATATCAAGCTGCCCGCGTCTCTGAACCACTTTTTTTCGGGGCTGAAAATTTCCGCGTCCTACGCCATTGTCGGCGCGGTCATTGCCGAGTGGCTGGGCGGCTTCGAGGGGCTGGGCGTTTATATGACCAAGGCAAAAAAGGCGTACACCTTTGACAAAATGTTCGCGGTCATCATTTTAATTATCATTATCAGCCTTTTGTTGATGCTTGCCGTGACAATGCTGCGCAAATTGCTGATGCCATGGGAAAAGCAAACGCTGCGCGACAAACAGTGAATATTTATTATAAAAAGGAGAATCTATCATGAAAAAAATACTTTGCATCGTACTTACGGCGGCGCTGCTGTTCAGCCTTGCCGCCTGCGCCGGCAAAAAAGAGGTCAAAGAACTGACAAAGATCACCTTTGCCCTGGACTGGACGCAGAATACCAACCATACGGGGCTGTACGTCGCAAAAGAAAAGGGCTATTTTGAGGACGCGGGACTGGACGTGGAGATCGTCTACGTGGACGGCAACAGCTCCACCCAGCTGGTCGCCTCCGGCTGGGCGCCGTTCGGCATTGAGGCGCAGGATACCCTCGCCGCCGCATACACCGCCGACGAACCGCTGGGCATCACCGCGATCGCGACCATTTTACAGCACAACACCTCGGGTATTATCTCCCGCAAGGGCGACGGCGTTACCTCCGCCAAGGGGCTGGAGGGCAAGCGATACTCCACATGGGATTCCCCCATCGAGCTTGCCATGCTGAAAACCCTTGTGGAAAAGGACGGCGGCAACTGGGATAACGTCACGCTGATCCCCAATACCATCACCGACGAGCCGGGCGCGCTGAGCGCGAATCAAACCGACGCGATCTGGGTATTCTACGGCTGGGGCTGCATCAACGCGGCAGTACAGGGCTTTGATTACGACTGGTTCTTCTTCAAGGACATTGACAGCACGTTTGATTATTATACCCCGCTGATCATCGGCAACGACGCGTACATGGCGGCGAACCCGCAGCAGACAAAGGATTTCCTTGCGGCGGTAAAGAAGGGCTATGAATTTGCGGCAAAGCATCCCAAGGAGGCGGCGGAGATCCTGATCGCCAGCGATACCGACGGCGTTCTGAAGGGCGCGGAGACGCTTGTCATGCAGAGCCAGGAATGGCTGTCCAAGGAATATATCAGCGACGCCGACGCATGGGGCTATATCGATCCTCAGCGCTGGGACGCGTTCTATGACTGGCTGAATGACACCGGTCTGTTAGGGAAAGAACTGCCCCATGGCACGGGTTACACAAATGACTACCTCAGCTGAGCAAAATATGCTTGTCACCCAGCATATCAGCAAAGCCTTCGGCGGGCACACGATCATCGAGGACGTCAATATCCGGCTGGGCAAAGGCGAGCTGATATGCCTGCTGGGGCAGAGCGGCGCGGGAAAATCCACGCTGTTCAACGTGATCTCCGGACTGTATACGCCGGAAACCGGCAGCGTGCGGCTGAACGGCGAGGACGTGACCGGTAAACCGGGCAAGATCAGCTATATGCTGCAAAAGGATCTGCTGCTGCCGTATATGACGGTGCTGGACAATACCGCCCTGCCGCTGATTATTAAAGGAGAGAAAAAAGCAAAAGCACGGGAGATCGCCGCGGCGGAGTTTGAAAAATTCGGGCTTGCGGGCTGTCAGGATAAATACCCGTTACAGCTCTCCGGAGGCATGTGCCAGCGGGCAGCGTTGCTGCGGACATATCTGTCCTCGCAGGGCATCGCGCTGCTGGACGAACCGTTCTCCGCGCTGGATACGCTGACAAAATCCGCCATGCATCAATGGTATTTGGGCGTTATGCAGGAGATCGAACTTTCCACGCTGTTTATCACCCACGATATTGACGAGGCGATCCTGCTGTCGGACAGAATCTATATTATGAGCGGCAAACCCGGCAGAATCACTGACGAGGTCAAAATCGACGTGCCCAAGCCCCGCCCGACAGACTTTACCCTCACGGAGGAATTTCTGCAATACAAGCGGCTGCTGGTATCCAAATTATAAATTGAAAAAAGAGGCACGGTCGCACGTGTCTCTTTTGTTTTTCTACTTGAAAAACAGCGCCGCATCTGCTATAATTCAAATTGTTGGTATATATGCGCTTGTGGCGGAACTGGCAGACGCGCCGGATTTAGGGCGCGGCACAGATGTGTAAATTTCAAATTCAAAATAAAAAATTTAAAATTTCGGAAGGCTTCGCCTTGATTGAATCATTATGGATAACATCATTGAAAATAAAAGCTTTGATTTTTCAATCAGAATTGTAAACCTATGCAAGCATTTGAATGAAGAAAAGAAAGAATATGTATTATCAAAGCAAATCTTGCGAAGCGGAACCAGTATCGGTGCGAACGTGGCGGAAGCACAGCACGCACAAAGCGACGCGGATTTCGCTGCAAAGATGAATATTGCGCTTAAAGAAGCGTCCGAAACGAGATATTGGATTCGCCTGCTTTCTGCAACAGGTTATATACCAGTAAACGCAGCAAATTCACTTCACGCAGATTGCGTTGAAATAGAAAGACTCCTAAGTGCAATTGTTACAACAACAAAAAACCGCCTACAATAATTTTTTATTTTGAATTTGGAATTTTGAATTATATATGCGCTTGTGGCGGAACTGGCAGACGCGCCGGATTTAGGATCCGGTCCGAGAGGGTGCAGGTTCGATTCCTGTCAGGCGCACCAAACCGGATTGATCCGAACCCAGTCCTCCAAAACGGAGACGGTTCGGATTTGTTTTCGCAGCAGAAATTTTAATATTCGGAGGGAAATGACTTTGAAACACATCGACATCAAAGATATTTTTTCACAAAAAGATTATCTTGGGAAAACCGTGACCGTGTGCGGCTGGGTGCGCACCGCGCGAGATTCCAAAAACATGGCGTTTCTTGCGCTGAACGACGGCACGACGCTGAACCATTTGCAGATCGTGATTGACAAGGCAGGCGGCGCCGAATTGCCCCCGGAGGCGGGGAAGCTGGGCGCGTCGCTGAAGGTCGAGGGCGTTGTGGTCGAAAATATAAACAACGGCACGCCGGAGATCAACGCGACCGGCATTACCGTGCTGGGCAAATGCCCCGGGGATTACCCGCTGCAAAAGAAATTTCAGAAGCTGGAAACGCTGCGCGAAATGCCCCATATCCGCGTGCGCACCAACACCTTTAACGCCGTGTTCCGCGTGCGTTCCGTGATGGCGGCGGCGATCCACCGCTTTTTCCAGGAGCGCGGATACGTTTACATCAATACGCCCCTGATCACCGGCAGCGACTGCGAGGGCGCGGGCGAGATGTTCAAGGTCACGACCATCGGCTATCCGGAACCCGGGCAATATAAAGACGCCGAGGAATATTACGCGGACGACTTTTTCGGGCAGCGCGCGGGACTGAGCGTCTCCGGTCAGCTGGAAGGCGAGGTCGCGGCAATGGCGATGGGTAAAATTTATACCTTCGGGCCCTCCTTCCGCGCGGAAAACAGCAATACGCTGCGGCACGTATCGGAGTTCTGGCACGTGGAGCCAGAGATCGCCTTCGCCGAGCTGCCCGATATCATAGAGATCGCGGAGGAGATGATCAAATACATTCTGCGCGACTATATGGAAAAATGCCCCGACGAACTGGCGTTCTTTGAGCAGCGCTTTGAAAAGGGGCTGACGGAGAAGCTCAACAACGTGATCCACAACGATTTTGCCATTGTGGACTATACCGACGCGATTGCCATTTTGGAGAAAGCGGACGTTGACTTTGAGTTCCCGGTGGCTTGGGGCTGCGATCTGCAGAGCGAACACGAGCGCTACATCACCGAAAAGGTTTACAAAAAACCCGTGTTCCTGATCAATTACCCCAAAGAGATCAAGTCTTTCTATATGAAGCAGAACGCCGACGGCAAGACCGTGGCGGCGACCGACCTGCTGGTGCCCGGCGTGGGCGAGATCATCGGCGGCAGCGAGCGCGAGGCGGATTACGATAAGCTCGTCGCGGCGATGCAGGCGCGGCAGATGAATCTTGACAACTATAAGGATTACCTCGATCTGCGCAAATACGGCAGCGTGCCCCACGGCGGCTTCGGCTTGGGATTTGAGCGCATGATTATGTACGCCACCGGCATGAGCAATATCCGCGACGTGATCCTTTACCCCCGCACGGTCGGCAACATCAGATAAAGAGGGCGACATTATGAGCACACTTATTTTTCCGGCGGACTACCGTTCCTCCCTGTCCCGCAGAGATACGCAGCGAGCGATCAAATTAATTAAAGATACATTTCAGAAAAAACTGGGCGAAACCCTGCGTCTTGACCGTATCACCGCGCCGCTGATGGTCACCCGCGCGTCGGGCATCAATGACGATCTCAACGGCGTGGAGCGCAAGGTGCACTTTACGATGAAAGAGATCGACGGCACCGCGGAGGTTGTGCAGTCTCTCGCGAAATGGAAGCGCATGGCGCTGCATAACTATGACTACGCCCCCGGCGAGGGCATTTACACCGACATGAACGCGATCCGGCGGGACGACGAATGCGACAATCTGCATTCCCTGTTTGTCGATCAGTGGGACTGGGAAAAGGTCATCACCCGCGCGGACAGAAATTTGGTCTATTTGCAGGCGACCGTCCGCAAGATCGTTTCCGCGCTGGCGCAGACCAACCGCGCCCTGCGGGAGGCCTATCCCGTGCTGGATACTGAGATCAACGAGGACGTTTTCTTTATCACCACGCAGGAATTGGAGGATCTCTATCCCGATAAAAGCCCCAAGGAACGGGAAAATCTGATCGTCAAGAAGCACGGCACGGTATTTATGATGCAGATCGGCGGCGCGCTGAAAAGCGGCGCGCCCCACGACGGCAGAGCGCCGGATTATGACGACTGGAACCTCAACGGCGATATTCTCATTTGGGACGCGACTCTCGGCTGTGCGCTGGAAATCTCCTCGATGGGCATTCGCGTAGACGCGCAGTCGCTGCGCGCGCAGCTGGCGCTGGCGGGCGTGCCGGAGCGGGAAAGCTTTCCGTTCCATCAGGGGATTCTCTCCGATACCCTGCCGCTGACCATCGGCGGCGGACTTGGGCAGTCGCGCATTTGCATGCTGCTGCTGGGCAAAGCGCATATCGGCGAAGTGCAGGTCGCCATCTGGCCCGAGGATATGCGCCGCGCATGCGCCGCGCACGGCATCTTCCTTTTATAAATCTTTCCGTTAAATGCAAGAAATCCGAACCACTGTCGCAAGGCAAAAGGTTCGGATTTGTTAAAAACCAGCTCATATTTTGGCGTATACAGGTGTCAATGGAGTTTTATTAAACATCACCGAATGAAAGGGGCGGTTCAATGGAGGATCAACAAAAAAAATATACCATTGGCATATTCGTTACCTTGGCGCTTATGCTCATATGGATACCCGTCGCTGTGCTTCTGACCGGCGGCAGAGAAATATCGGACTTCACAGGCAAAGATTACGGAATTTTTATCGGTCTCATTATATCTGAATGTACCGCCGTTCTCGTCATGTCTTTTTTTTGTGAAAAATTGGGCAGTCTTAATCAAAAAGACGCTTCGCGACCCGTGTCAAGAACAAGACAGGGTAAAATCGCACAGCGTCGGGGTATTTTTCTGTATGTTGCCGCTTTGGTGTTTGCGACGGGCACCTATAGCGCAGGCATAGGTGCCGGCACAATTCTCAGCGAAGACGTAAAGCATGCGTTTGCCAGACTGGCTATCGCCTGTGCAGCGATACCGGTTTTACTGTTCTTTGTGAATCTTTTTCTTAGCAAACGCATGGAGCATAAATTTAGGCATATGCGCGCAGAGGCAATGATGCAATATATTCTCTCTCACCGAGAATCGGCAGAAAAAACCGCAACACAAAAGCTAACGTTCCTCAGACGCTGGCGGCATCTGACAGATCTGTATGCGTTGCTGTTTTTGTTTTGCGGGGTTGACATGGCATTTTCCGTCGGGACAACGGGAAATGCCGAGGTGCCGACGCTGTTTGCAACACTGGCCGCTGCGTTTTTTATTCAGTGCGCCTTTTCCCGCATTCGTTTTCCTATGCCGAAAGCAGTATTTGAAGACGATAAAACCTATGTGTCCGCAACGGAATTCCCCGCACTGTATGCTCTCGCACACCGGGCGGCAAAAACAATCGGACAGGATATGGATATCCGCATATCGATTCAACCCGATAACAATGCCGGTATTGCCCGCGTAGGCAACATTTGCTCTGTGGAATTGGGCGCGATCTTGCTGAGTGTATGCGCGCAGGAGGAGATTTATAATATCCTGTTGCATGAGTTTGCGCACATGAAAAATGAACGCAGAAGCGTCCAAAAAGAAAGACAGTACAACTATTGGATTGAAAGCGGCGGCAATCCGCATATATTAGATGCCATCAGTCATGTATTGTTCAGCTATCCGGAGATGATGTACAGCATACAATACAGTCTTTATTTATATGCCTCGACGGTATCCAATGAGACCGCTGCCGACCAAGCAATGCGAGACTACGGCGATCCGAGAATTGCCGCGTCGGCGCTCATTAAGTTGCATTATTACACACTGTTCAACTGGGAAAAAGGCACCTACGATACGGATTGCAAATACGCCGACGAATCTGTTGATGACCGTTATCTGCGAAAGGAAGTCGATGCGTTCAAACAAGCGATCACACACCGCGCAAACGCTTGGAACCGATGCATTGACGCAGAGATCATGTCCCGCGACGCATCTCACCCCACACTGAAAATGCGGCTGAACTCGTTAGAGATCAAAGATTATCCGCTCATAGAGCCTGCGGATACCCCCATCTATCGAGCAGAGTGCACCAAGGCGCTTTCCTATATACAGGGGCTGGTCTGTGAGCATCAAAAGAAGAACTATACAGAATATCGAGAGGAATATTATCTCCAACCGAAGCAACAGGTAGATACATGGGAACATGCCGGGCGACCACTGACAGCCGAGGGCTATGCAGATATTGTAACTGCATTGCGAGCGCTTGGCAGAATCAGCGACGCCATCACGCTTTGCGACAGAGCTATCAACGAGCTTTCCGGCGCAGCGCGCAACTACGCATATTTTATTAAAGCCTGCTATCTTTTGCATAAATACGATAACCGCGGCATTGATCTTATGTACCTTGCCGTTGAAAACAACTCGAATTACATCGAGGAAGGTATGAATATACTGGGCGAATATTGTTGTCTTACTGGTAATCAGCAGGCGCTGGATACCTACCGAAAAAAAGCTGTACTGCTTGCACAAAAACAACTGGACGCGAAAGAGCTTGACGCTCTGCACCGGCATGATACGCTGACAGTGGAGCATCTTCCGACAGGCATGCTGGAGGAGATTTTAACCTATATCCACACGATTGACGGCGGCAGCATACAGAAAATTTACCTTGTACGGAAAACAATTTCCGACACTGTTTACACGAGCGCCTTTATTATTCGTTTTACAGAGGATACGGAAATCGATACAAAATGGGAAGTGTTGCATAAAATTTTTCGCTGTCTTGACAGCGATTATGAACATCAGTTTTCGTTATTCGATTATGACGACGTAAAAAAAATACGAGTAGAAACGATTCCCGGAAGCTGTGTATTTTCTGCACAAATGTGATTTCTGATGTAAAAAAGTGACTGTTGATTCACACGTCAGTCACTTTTTTCCGTTTTCTCCCGCGCGGGCATATCCGTTTTCGACATTGTGTCGTCAATTTAACGCGTCTGCAGGCAAACCGAACTGCCGGCGGATCAGCGCCAGCTTCTCTGCATATATGGGATTGCGCAGATCGGTTTGCACATAATACCGATCCGACGCCCAATACGGCGCATTGGAATGGGCTTCGATACAGCGCAAAAGAACCGGCAGGTCCACGTTTAACGAAAAGGCAACGCCGTTATGCCGACAGTCGCCGCAACCGAAAATCGGCGAGACATCCCCACGTGAATAAAAATTTTTACCGATCTGCAAATTCACGATTTTCTTATCCCACTCCCGGGCGTTAATGCTTGCACCGTACATGATCGGGTAATCTTCATTCCCGCCGATCGGTATATGACCGATAATCTCATCTTCCCCGTAATAAATACGATTATCCGCGACAAACGCAGAGGGAAGCGACGGCAGCGTCCGTAATTCCTCCACAGACACATGCGGATCCTCTGTCACAATATGATATACAGAGCATACCAGCGCGGTTCCCATCAGAATATCCCAAAATTTCTCTTTTTTCCTACGCATTTGCGGGTAATCCACAAGAATTCTGCCATAACCGTATAAGCGGCGGTTGATTTTAAAGCGGAATACGTCGCCCTCTTTATATTTCACATGCCTTCTGTTTGCCGCCAAAAAGGCATTTATATCGGCAACATCGTTTGCCGTGGTTTCCCTGCACCAAGTCGCGACCCATGCCTGAAAGTCTGCCAAGGCGTCCACATGCAGACGGTCATAATCGGTCGTAAAATAGTTGCGCGCTGTATTTGCGCTGTATAAAGCTATATGCCCTCGCGCATAGGAAAGACACATACCGACATTGGCGCGTTTCAGCAAATTTGCGGATGAGAGCAATACCGGTTTGCCTCTGTCCGTTTTCGGCAGCAAACGCATATGATCGGCGGACAACGCCTCGTTATATTCCATCTCTACATATATGACATCGCTGACAAGAATACATTTTTTGATCGTATCGCCGTCAAGATACGCATACGTTTCATAATCGTCATAGCGGCTTGCTTTCAACCGCACAAGCGTCCAATTTTTCTGCGCCTCTGCCAGCGCAAAGCAGCGGCGCTGCGCATTTGTCAATTGATACATAATCTCGCCGCCCTTACAGCCGCGCCAGCATCGCTTTCACCAACGCGTATGCGTCGGCAAAGGATTTTAAATTCAGATGCTCGTTCGGCGTATGGATCTCCCGCATATCGGGACCGATGGACACCGCGTCAATTCCGCCCAGCTTTTCGCCGATAATGCCGCACTCCAGCCCCGCGTGGATCGCCTCTGTTTTCGGCGTCGCGTCGAATAACGCCTCGTAAGCTGCGGTATACACCGCGCGGATACGGCTCTCGGGCGCATATTCCCAGCCGGGGTGCCGGTCATGATGCGCGACCTGCGCGCCGAGTTCGCCCGCCAAGGCGTCGATCTGCCCGATGATCGCATCCAGTTTTATCTCTGAGGACGAGCGCGGCATCAGCGTCAAGGTCACCGTTTCTCCGTCGGTTCTGACAATGCCGAGATTGGACGACGCCTCCACCAGCTCCGGCGCTGCGGGCGTATAGGACAAAACGCCGTTGGGCACGTCGTTGATGCACCGCAGCAAACGCAGGGTATCCTCTGAGGAAAACGCCGTGGGGACAGTCTGCGCAGCGTCTACGCTGATCTGAAAACCGCTGTCCTCCGCGCAAAGCCCCGCTTTTAACCCGTCAGCAATGTCCGCGAGTTGCGCGGCGGCGGTCTGAGCATCGTCGGTCACGATCCACGCACTGCACTCCCGCGGGATCGCATTGGACTTGTTGCCGCCGTGGATCGCCGACAGACGAAGCGGCGTCTGCGCCGCAAGTCGCGCAAGCAGCGTCCCCATCAACCGCACGGCGTTTGCCCTGCCTTTATGAATATCCGCGCCGGAGTGTCCGCCTGCCAGCCCCGTCAGCGACAGCTTCAGCTGTGTGCCGGCAACCGGTTGCTTTTTGAGTGTAAACGTAAGATCACTGACAACGCCGCCTGCGCAGCTGACCGTTGCCACGTCCAGCGCCTCGCTGTCCAAATTGATCAGCGTTCTGCCCGCCAGCTTTGTATAATCAAAACCGTACGCGCCGTCCATACCGGTCTCCTCCTGTACGGTGAACATGCATTCCAGCGGCGGGTATTCGGCGGTGTCGTCCTCCAACAAAGCCAGCATGATTGCCACTGCCGCGCCGTCGTCCGCGCCCAGCGTTGTGCCGTCGGCATACAGCCAGCCGTCCCGTACGACCAGTTTCAAGCCGTCCCGCAGGAAGTCATGCGCGGTATCCTCATTTTTTTCGCATACCATGTCCGTATGTCCCTGCAAAATCACAGGCGCATGAGTTTCATAGCCCGTGGTACCCGCTTTTTTAATCAGCACATTATGCAGCGCGTCGCGGTTATATGCCAGCCCGCGCGTTTCCGCAAACGCGCACAGATAGTCCGCGATTCCCTTTTCGTTGCCCGACCCGCGCGGAATTGCGCTGATATTTTCAAAATGTTCGTATAATTTTTGCGGCTCATAGCCGAATAACACGCACTCTGTCATAATACGACCCCTTTTTTGTTACTACAGACAGTATAGCACAAAAAACAAAATTGTCGAGAGGGAACGCTGTAAATTCTGATTTAGCGGCGAAGTTGGGCACACTCGCTTGTAGGGACGGCCATTGGCCGTCCGCTGGGTTACGCGCAAAATCAACGGATGCCCAATGGGCATCCCTACAAGATTGTGTGCCCATTTTGCGTCTATAAATCCAAATCGTGAAGCGATTTCCGCAATTATTCATTTTTTATTTTTAATTTTTCATTTCTGATTTATCGGCTTCGCAGATAAATCAGAATTTACCGTTTATCTCCCTGCGCAGGCGCAGCAAATACAATCCTGCCAGCGTGATCGCCCAAAACAGCAGCGTCAACAATAGGATCAAAGAGAAATTCCGTTGCATGGAGTAGGTGACTGTGGATGTGCCCATGACGCACAAATGCCCCAGCCCGTAGGCGGCAGGCAGCGGCAGCAGGCGATCCAGCCAACGGCACAGCGTTGTCCTCCGGCGCAAAAAGACCCGCAGCAAAAGCAGCAGGACAAAACCCGCTGCAGCCATCAGCAGCAAATATCCCGGAGTCAGCCGCGGCAGGGACTGTACGCCGTCATACGTTCCGTTTGTACCGCAGATCAGCACATCTTCCTGCCCGTTGTTTTGCGAATAAAAAACACGGGGCGTTTGTCCGTCAACGGCAGAAATCAAGGTCTGTCTGGGCGTGCGGTCGGCAAAGTGCGTGTCCCAATCGGACGTCCACGCCTGCAAAAAATACACCGGCGTACCGCTGTCCGGCTCGGCTCCCGCCTGACAGGAAATCCCCGTGACACATCTGTCAAATTCCACTGTCACACTGCCGTCTCCCCCTGCCGTCACAGACAACAGCGCGGGTGAGTATGGGAAGTACTGCGGCGCGCTGACGGCGGAAAAAAACGTTACGGCAACAGCCAGTACCGACAGAGCGGTCAGGAATACGGTTTGCAGGCGTTTCAGTCGCAAGGTTCGCCGCAGGCTCTTTAACGGCGCTTCCGGCGTCGGCAAAGGTGTATCCGCGGAGCTGCCCGCTTCTTCTGCCGCTTGTCGGCAGGCCGGGCAGGTCTGCAAATGCGCCCGCACAAACGCTTGTGTGTCCTCGCTGGCAAGACCTTCTACGGTCAACGGTAATAGATCCCGTACGATGCTGCATTCTTTTCTCATAATTCTGATTCCTCCAAAATCGCTCGAATCCTTTTTTTTGCGCGGTGAAAGGTGACGCACGCCCAATTTTCACTTTTGTGAAAGATATTCCCGATCTGACGAAAGCTCATATCTCCCAGCGCACGCATACAAAAAACCGTACGATACGGCTCATTCAGCGTCTCGCAGGCCTGTCGGGCGCTGGAAGCTTCCTCCTGTCGCAAAAAATATTCCTCCGCAGAGGGATCGGCTGACGTCAATACGTCCATGCTCTTTTCAGCAAGACTGTCTGCCCTGCCCTGCTGCCGCAGGTAGGAAAAATAGCAACGCTTTGCAATTTGGCACAGCCAGACGCGCAGCTCACACTCTCCTCGAAAGCTGTCCAGCGCTCGCATTGCCTTAAAAAACGTATCGCTGGTCAGCGCCTCCGCCACCTGTTCGTCGCCTGACAGCCGCAGCAAAAAACGGTAAACGTCGGAAAAATATACTTGGTATATCTGCGAAAGCTCCGTCACATTCTCACCCCTTCCATATATAAGACGCACAGACTGCCGAAATCTTACAAACAATTTTGCTAAAAAAAATTGCCCGCCCATACAGGCAGGCAATTATCGTTATTGTCGTTATTCCGATCCGGACGTGAATCATTGCCCCGGACAATTATTCGTTTACAAATTCCACGGATTTTGCCCAATTCATAATCGATGAAAGATACTGCGAAAAATCGTCCTCGGCGGTTACAAAATGCACCAGCCAAAACCCATCCGGCGCTTTATAAGTCACAACAAAATAAACATAGCTGTTGCCGGAATCGGGATCGGTATATTGATAGTTAAAATACGTCAAGCCGTCCTCATTTTGCAGCTGCACGGAGGCGTCGAAGTCATTGTTCCTGAGAACCATGTTCCCATACTGCGCAAGCGTATAGTTTTCAAATCCCTCGTACAAATCAAACGGGTCTTTTACGCAAAGCACCGCGACGCGTCTTGATTCAAAAACCGCATCGAAATTTTCGTCCTCGGTTTCGGAGAAATTGCTCGTCAGCGTAATATGCATGCCTTCGGCGTAAAAGTCCTTCGGTACGTTTTTCGCGCTCGTAAGGCTCCCGGAGGAAATTGCCCACCCTGCCAGCGCGCCGACGACGACGGCAACGATCAAGACGATCAACCCGCGCATCGTTCCTCTTTTTCGGTTTTGCAGCGCCTGAGCGTCTGTGACGCCGTCAAAACGAAAGGCGTTGCCGTTCGCGGGGTTGAACTGATTTTTGCCGCTCAGGCACACATCTGTATCGCCTGCCGGAATCGTATAGCAATCATTGCAATATCCGGCGCTGACCTTATCGGCGATCACAAACAACCTCGCCTCTTTTTCGTCGATAACAAATGTTTTCTCCTCGCCGTTCTTCAGCTCACCGATCTTGCGGCAGGGAACGCCGTTTATCGTCATTTCACCGGCGGCCGCATCTTCAATATACAGCTTCATTTTCATCAGACAGCCGACAAAACTTTTTGTGCGCTTTATGGTCAAATTTCTCATATGATCACCCGTTAATACTATAGCATTGCAGCATGTGCATTGTCAAGCGGCAGCAAAATCCCCCTTAACAGGGGGATTTTGCCGGACAGGTCCGAAACACCTGTCATTTTATATCTCAGGCACATAGAAGGTCTGCATGGGACCTGTGTCCCGCATCAGCGTCCGCGGATCGCGGAACTTGAACAGATACAGGCAGGTATCATACAAATCGCCAATACAGCCGCCCAAATGAAGTGCCAGAAGCGCCGCCGCGTATGTTTTATCCCACGGATCCTGCAAGAGCGCCACCGCAACCCCGAATACTATATCGAATACGACAAACGGCGCCAGCAGCGCAATCAGCGACGCGGTGCGATAAACATATATATCCGGAACGCCGCAATACGCGACGGTCAGTGTAAAACCAAATTTCAGCTTTTGCTTCGTCAACAGCTTATACGCGGCGCCGTGCGTCAACTCGTGCAAAATTATATAAGCGATTATCGCAGCCGCCGTAAGCATATATTTTGACATACTGTAATGGGCAAAAAAGTCTTTCGGCTTTATCATCAGCACTGCAACCATAAAGACAGCCGCAGTGATCGCAAGGGCGCCCAGCGAAAGAATTATGCTTATTTTCGTTGACTTTGCGTCAATGACGTAGGTCTGCCGATAGCCGGGCGGCAACGCGCGTTCCCAATGTTTTGTCATTCAAACAACCCTCCATACAATTCCGTCAACAAATAATTACAAGACAGAAAAATGCACAACGATGGCTGCAAATACGATGGAGACCATGGAAAGCAGCTTGATAAGAATATTGATTGCGGGACCGGAGGTATCCTTAAAGGGATCGCCGACCGTATCGCCCACAACGGCTGCCTTGTGATTTTCAGAGCCTTTGCCGCCGTGCACGCCGCTTTCAATGTATTTCTTCGCATTGTCCCATGCGCCGCCGGCATTGGACATAAATACCGCCATCAAAAAACCGGAAGCCGTCGCCCCCGCCAGCATACCGACAACACCGGCACAGCCAAGCACCAAACCAACCACGATCGGCACTGCAACCGCAACGATCGTCGGCAGGATCATCTCCCGCAGGCTCGCCTTCGTGCAAAGATCCACACAGCTGGCATAATCGGGATCCGCCTTGCCGTCCATCAGCCCGGTGATCTCCTGAAACTGTCGGCGGACTTCCTTTACGACGCTCTGTGCCGCGCGACCGACCGATTTCATCGTCAATGCCGCGAAAATAAAGGGCAGACACGCGCCGATAAACAACCCGATCAAAACCGTGGGATTGGTAATATTCAAATTCGCCAGCTTGGCCGCACCGCCATCAATACTGCCAACCTTATCGATATAGGACGCCATCAGCGCAAGTGCCGTCAGAGCCGCTGAACCGATTGCAAAGCCCTTGCCGGTGGCTGCGGTCGTATTACCGAGAGAGTCCAGCGCTTCCGTTCTCTCTCTGACTTTATATCCATACCCGCCATTTCGGCAATGCCGCCCGCGTTATCCGCAACCGGACCGTAAGCGTCGGTCGCCAGCGTAATGCCCAACGTAGAAAGCATACCCACCGCCGCGAGAGCAATGCCGTAAAGCCCCATTGATGCACTGGTGCCGCCGCCGGAAACGAAATATGCGACTAAAACGCAGACAGCAACGATCAAAATCGGCAACAGCGTTGAAAGCATGCCGACGGATAAACCGCCGATGATGATGGTCGCCGTGCCGGTTTCCGACATGGCGGCAAGATTGCGGGTCGGCTTGTAACTGTCTGATGTGAAATATTCCGTGGACTGGCCGATCAATACGCCGGAAATCAAGCCCGCCAGAATTGCAAAATACACCGTCCAATGCTCTTTACCAAGGATAAAATATACAAGCGGCAGAGAGACCAACGCAATCAGGATCGCCGAGAAATTCGTACCGCGGGAAAGCGCGCGCAGCAATTGTTTTTGCGTTGCGCCCTCTTTTGTTCTGACCAAAAATGTTCCGAGCACGGAGCAGACCACGCCCAATGCGGCAATCAACAGCGGGAGCGCCATGGACTGCAAGGTGTGGTAGGCGGCGACGCCTAACGCACAAGCGGAAATAATCGATCCGACATATGATTCATAAAGATCCGCACCCATACCGGCAACATCGCCGACATTGTCGCCGACATTATCCGCAATGACCGCGGGATTGCGGGGATCATCCTCGGGAATACCGACCTCGACCTTTCCGACGAGATCCGCGCCGACATCAGCAGCCTTGGTAAAAATACCGCCGCCCACACGCGCGAACAACGCCATGGAGGAAGCACCCATACCAAAGGTCAGCATTGCGCCGGTGACCGCTTCATTGGAGAGCTTAAACACAAATTTCAGCAGGAAAAACCAAATAGAAATATCCAAAAGCCCTAAACCGACAACCGTAAATCCCATAACGCTGCCGGCGGAAAATGCAACACGCAGCCCGCGATTCAGACCCTGGCGGCAGGCATTCGCCGTCCGCGCGTTCGCAGAAGTTGCGATTCGCATACCGATAAAACCCGAAAGCGCCGAGAAGAAACCGCCGGTCAAAAAGGCAAACGGCACATAAGGCGTCAGCAACCTGAAAATTGCCATAACGCCAAGTACAAAAAACATAACGCCAAAGAAGATCAGCACGATCCGATATTGACGCTTCAAATAGGCGTTTGCTCCCTGACGGATCGATGTGGAAATTTTCTTCATCAAATCCGTGCCTTCAGAGAACTTCATGACTTTTCGCGCCATAAAAATCGCGAAAAGAAGAGCCAGCAGCGCACCCGCAAGGGTCATGACGACAATTAAAGTTTCCATAAAAATCTCCTTTTCTGCAAAATTATTATTTGAATATGCAAAAGCATGCTCAAACGAATAAACAACATGTGACCGGCCGTATATACAGCAAGATATCTGCACATCAATTAGCATTGATGAAAACGCATAGGAATAGAAAAATCATTTAAAATGTCGAGAAATAAAACAATCTGTTCTCCCAAAAGATATGGCACAGAAATATGCCGGAATGGAACTAAAAAAACGTCTTCATAGAACTGATATTGAAAATCAAATATAAAATAGCATAAATCCCCGAAGACATTTGTCTTCGGGGAGATCATGGCTCCCCCTGTCTGGCTCGAACAGACGACCCTGCGGTTAACAGCCGCATGCTCTACCGACTGAGCTAAGGAGGAATATTTATGTCGGCGACAACCTATTTTCCCAGGCAGCTACCCGCCAAGTATCTTCGGCACATTTGAGCTTAACTACCGTGTTCGGGATGGGAACGGGTGGGACCTCAATGTTATAGACACCGACTAAAACTACGAAACCGCAGTTTCTTTAAAAATGGTGACCCGTACGGGATTCGAACCCATGTTGCCGGCGTGAGAGGCCGGAGTCTTAGGCCACTTGACCAACGGGCCACAATTGGTACACCTTCAGGGACTCGAACCCTGGACACCCTGATTAAGAGTCAGGTGCTCTACCAACTGAGCTAAAGGTGCAAATTTAAAAGATGCCAAAGCACCCTCAAAACTGAACAAAGGAGAAAGCGAAGAGAGAAACAAAGGATTGGTCAAGCCCTCGACCTATTAGTACAGCTTAGCACACATGTCACCATGCTTACACACGCTGCCTATCAACCTCATAGTCCATAAGGGGT